>JANZKD010000048.1 GCA_025061245.1 Candidatus Culexmicrobium profundum | reverse complement strand
CTCTAAACATGTTTAAACAATTATTTCCATTAGCTTGATCAGTGCCCAGAACTGCAGCTCTACCTCCAGCTTTTAAATATTCATATAATGGCGAGACCATTCCATCAATTAAGGCTATGGATGTAGGGCAACTTGCCATTCTAACTCCTCTATCTGCAATTATTTGGATCTCTTCTTTACTTGCGCCATGACAGTGGGCTCCAATCAGTCTTGATGTTAAGAAACCTATGCTATCAAGAAATTTAACTGTAGTTGTATTATATCTCATTTTTATTTGAATACTCTCTCTTCCACCTTGAGCTAGATGAATATGCATTAATAAGTTTCTTTTTTCAGCTAGCTCCTTTACTTCAAGTAGTGTTTCTCTAGTAAGCATATCAGCTGCAACTGGACCCAAACAGCATCTAATACGGTTATTTAATGCTCCATGCCATTTATCCACCAATTTTAAGGCTTCACCTATCATTTGCCTACCACGCTTCCTATCTAATATATATGGCTGGTATGGGTCCTGTCCAGTTAATCCTACAACTTCACTAATTGGACTACAAATGAATGCCCTAACACCAAACTTTAAGTAAACTCTGTTTACAAGCTTATCTAGATATGGCCCATATTCGGCAAATAATGTTGTTCCTGTCTTTACTCCTTCAAGTACTCCAAGTGCTGATGATTTTACTGCAAGTTCACTAGTTAAATGTTTAGAGAATGGAGAAGCAGTCTTTATCATCCATTCAATTTCAGGGACGTCTTGGCATTCTCCACGTGCAATTGTACCCTGAGTGTGAACGTGACCGTTTATTAGTCCTGGCATGACTACCATTCCAGAAGCGTCAAATCGTTCCTCAGCGCTACCAACTTTCAAAGAGACCTCTCTAGACTTTCCAACAGCTATTATTTCTCCGTCTTCAATAGCTACAGCACCATCTTCAATAAAGCCAATTCCTCTACCTTTCATGGTCAAGAGAAGTCCATTTCTTATAATAAAATCCACCATAAAAGCACCTGTAATACTTCATAAACAGTAAAGCTTAAAATCTTTAACCTATGGCTCTAAATTTCCAACCCCTCGATGTTAACAATTACTCTTAAATTGATAGGCTTCCCTATTTATGATGGTGTTTTAATTGAAGATTGTAGCATTCAGACCTAAGGGCTTAAGGAAGGTGATTAGTGGACTAATGTTAGACAACTTAATATTAAATTTAAATGCTTCATTTGAAGCTTTACTCAAGTACGAAGGCTTTAGCGAATTAGAAGCTAAAATTAAAGCTGGAAGAGAGCTTCCAGAAAACCCAAATAAATTAATTGCAAAAGGTGTAAAAACTAAAATTATAATTAGAAAATTGGCATCAAAATATAAGCTTCTATCAAACCTAGATAAACTTATATTTAATCTTAAATCAGTTGAATTAAAGGCACCAGTTCCAAAGCCTGGTAAAATCATTGGTGTGGGGCTGAATTATCTTGATCACATAAAGGAGGCTGGAAGGAAGATTCCATCCGAGCCTATAGTCTTTAGTAAAGCACCCACCTCCATAACAGGTCCTTATGACCCTATAATTTTACCGAGAATTTCAAATCAAGTGGATTATGAAGCAGAATTAGCAATTGTAATTGGAGCTAAATGCAAAAACATTAAAAGTGAAAATGAAGCTGAAAAATATATTCTAGGGTACATGGCGGCCAATGATGTTACAGCCAGAGACATTGAATTTAAGGAACCAATACGCTTCTTTAGCAGTAAATCCTTGGATACTTTCTGTCCAATAGGTCCCGGCATAACATTGGCAGAGGATGTTAATCCAAATAATTTAACTATAATGTCTAAACTAAATGGTGAAGTAATGCAGAAGTCTAATACTAAAAACATGGTTTTTAACGTCAGAAAACTGGTCTACCTATTGTCGCAAGACATGACTTTAGAACCTGGAGATATAATTCTCACTGGTACTCCTGGAGGAGTTGGATTTGCTAGGGATCCACCAATATTCCTAAAACCAAACGACATAATTGAAGTATATGTTGAAAAAATAGGATGCATCCGTAATCAAGTTGTTAAACAGTAGTATTGAAGTTACATTGATTATATAACTTAACACTTGTCTTTACAAAGCATTATATAGCTTTTCCGTTTAGCTAGCTTGTTTTTATATACGTTTTCGAAAAGCTTAATAGGTACATGATAAACAATTAGTATTTAATGTTTATATGTATAGGGTGAAATTATGCCTCAACTTCCATGTCTAACCTGTAAACATGCAGAGATAAGTTCTACTGAACTAAGTCCTCACAACAAGTTTATCCGCTGCCCCTATAAGAATGAAGGTAGATGGCGTTTCTACAAGATAACAAGGGAATATCCTGACTTCGAGTGTAACCATTATGAAGCAAAAACATAGCATGACAAGAGAGATTTCCTCTCACATTTTATATTTTATTTTAAATAAATTTTAAGTGATATACTTTGAATAGAGATGACTTATCACCAAAAATATTTTCATTAGCAATTAATTATGATGCATCACTTATAGTAGACTATAGAAATTTAAGGGGTCATCTTCCCCACAAAACATTCGCACTAGCTTCAGGATTAGGTTGGATTGGGCGAAATCTACTTCTAATAAATCCAATATATGGGCCTTGAATAAGATTAGCAACTATACTAACTAATGCTAAATTAAAACAAACTGGAAAGCCAGTGGAAAATAAGTGTGGAAGATGTAGAGCTTGCATTGATGCATGTCTAACTAATGCATTAAAATATTCTGAAATGTAGTCAAAGATTGTTTAATATGAAAGAAAATCCTTCAATTGGGGCTTCTATCTGCGGTGTTTGTATAAAATCATGTCCCATAGGCCGTCTTTAATAGTTTAATTAAAAAATAGAAGTTTATTTAAGGAGTTTTATGAATTCTCTCATGAATGCTGGTAGATCAGGCCATGCTCTACTCGTAACTAAGTTTCCGTCAACGACAACCTCCGCATCAATATATTTTGCTCCGCTATTAACAATGTCCGGCTTAACTGCAATATATGATGTTGCTTTTCTTCCCTTCAATAAGTCAAAGGCAGTTAATACTAATGGACCGTGACATATCGCTGCAACTGGTTTATTTGCATTAAAGAAGTGTTTTACTATTCCCTCAACTTCAGGATATAGTCTAATAAATTCTGGAGCTCTACCTCCAGGTATAACCAATCCATCGTATTCCTCTGCTTTAACATCCTTAAATGCTAAAGTCACCCATGGAAATCGATATCCCAACTTCTCACTATAAGTTTCCCACCCAGGCTCAAAATCATGCACAACTGTAAATAGTACATCCTTCTTGGTTGGAGCTGCAACGTGAACTTCAAATCCCTCTTCTTTAAGCCGATAGTATGGATAGAATATTTCCTGAGCTTCAACTCCATCTCCAGCTAAAATTAACACTTTTTTAACCATAGAATCCCCAAATTTAATTATTAACTTAGAAGCCTTTAAACTTATATACAATTTTAAGTCAATTTATCTAGGAATGAATAAAAATTTGAAGAAATTACTAGAACAACTTGAGCAAATAAAATTACATCTAATTACTGCTAAAAGATTATTAGATGAAGCAGAGAATTGGTCTCTTCTCGACGCTATTTCCTCAGGGCCAGTGAGCATTTTCGCTGATTTCATGGAATATTCTCGTTTCAATAAGGTTAAACTTGAAATTATGAAGGCTAAATCTATTTACAAGCTTATTAAAGATGATTTAAAACGTACATTTTATGAAATTCCTGATCTTAATTTGACAGGTTTATGGTTTACTTTAGATGTCCTTTTCGACAGTTTACCAATTGACATTATTAGACACTTTAAGTTGAAGGCGTTTAAAAATAGAATTGAGGAATCTATTTACTTTCTGGATAAAATAATTTATGCATTAAAAGAGAAATAGAATAGCAAAATCCTATTAAGAATTTAAAATAATATTTTATTTCGTGATGCAATATGGTTTTAGTTTTAGACCGTGAAACCTTGAAGTCAATTTTAACTATGAAAGATACAATTGATGCTGTTGAAGAAGCCTTTAAATATTTTGGTTTAGGCAAAGTTAAAATGCCTATGCGACCGGCCATAAGAATTGATGAATACAATGGTTTAATTCTTTACATGCCTGCATATATTGGTGGAATGGATGCACTTGCAGTTAAAGTTGTTTCTGTATATCCTGATAATCCAACTAAATATAATAAGCCTACAGTTCTTGGAACTGTTCTATTAAATGATTCTAAAACTGGAGACTTATTGGCAATTATGGAGGGAGGCTTTATAACTGCTATGAGAACTGGCGCTGTAAGCGGTGTTGCAACTAAATATTTAGCCCGAAAAGATTCCAAAGTAGTTGGAGTCTTTGGAGCTGGAGTTCAGGCTAGAACACAATTAATGGCTGTATGTGAGGTTAGACCAATAGAGGAGGCAAGAGTGTATGATATATACAAGCATGCAGCTGAGAGATATGCTGAAGAAATGTCTAAGGAGCTTGGCATAAACATTAAAGTTGTAGATGAAGCATTAGATGCTGTAAAGGGATGCGATATCATAATCACTGCTACAACATCTAAAGTTCCTGTTTTTAAGGGTGAATGGCTTGAGGCTGGAACACACATTAATGGTATTGGTTCACATACACCAGACGCTAGAGAACTCGACTCAATAACTATTAAAAAATCTAAAGTGGTTGTAGATTCCTATGAAGCCTGCTTAAAAGAGGCTGGTGACATTATAATACCAATAAATGAAGGAGTTATCACTAAAGACCATATCTATGCTGAATTAGGTGAAATAGTAACTGGCAAGAAGCCTGGTAGAGTAAATGACAATGAAATCACTCTATTCAAGTCAGTTGGATTAGCAATTCAAGATGCTTCAACTGCATTGAAAGCATATCAATTAGCCCTAAGGAAAAAAGTTGGAAGAACAATATCCCTCTAATCCTAATAAACACATAGCCTGAAGGGATACATAATTGTTTAGATGGCTAACTAGCGATGGAAAAGTAATATTTCTATCAATGGCATTACGTTCCTTTGGGTATATTGCGATTGGAATAGCATTTCCAATCTACTTAACATTGATAGGATATGATGTTACAATTATAGGTCTACTTGTCACTTCAGGTTTTCTAAGTGGAGCCACTTTCACCGCGTTTTCTAGCTTTTTTGCTGATCGAATTGGACGTAAAAGGTCACTTTTACTTTTCTCTTCTCTATCAATTATCTCAGGTATTATTCTTACGTTTTCAAGAAATATTATTCTTTTATTTATTGCAAGTGTTCTTGGAAGTATAGGCACTAGCGGTGCTGCTGGTGCATTTTCACCGATTGAACATGCAATAATCACTCAGTCATGCTCCAGTGAATATAGAACAAAGGCTTTCTCCTATTATTACCTGTTCGGCTCAATTGCAGGTTCACTTGGCTCTCTTTTTGGAGGCTTTCCAGATTTAATGGTTAACTATTATAATATGAATAGATTAATGGCTTTCCAAATATTATTTCTAATATTCAGCGGATTATCTCTAATTGTCTTTATTGCATATCTCATGTTAAGTAAAAAATGTGAATTAAATCTCGTTAATAGGCTGGATAAAACAAAAATAGTTAAAATTTCCAGTGAAACTAAATCCTTTGTACTTAAATTATCGATACTCTTTAGTGTCGACTCATTTGCAGGTGGTTTCTTATCGCAAAGTATGGTTTCATACTGGTTTTATGCTCGTTTTAATATTGAGTTGGCATCAATATCACAAATATTCTTTTTATCCAAAATTTTCGTTACAATATCATTCTTAATTGCTCCATATATTGCTAGGAAAATTGGTTTACTTAATACTCAAGTCTTCACACATTTGCCCTCAAGTATAATGCTTTCCATTCTTCCACTAGCTCCTGATTTAAATTTTGCTCTAGCATTGTATCTTGGACGGCAGCTCTTATCTGAAATGGATGTTCCAACTAGGCAATCATATATAATGGCTATAGTTAAACCTGAAGAGAGAACTTTTGCTTCTGGTGTTACAAGTCTTGTTAGAGTATTTTCAGCTTCAATTAGTCCCAGTATAGCAGGTTATATTATGAAGATATACTCTTTATCTGCTCCCCTTGGAATTGGAGGAATACTAAAAACAGCCTATGATATTTCGCTTTACCTTACCTTTAGAAATATTAAACCACCTGAAGAAATAAAGGATAAAAAAGTTAGCGTGGCTGAGTAACTGCATTGACTGCAATTGCAGCTAAAACTAATAATTCAAAAACCTTATATGCTTCAACCATATTTCTAGCTACATACTTTACAGTTGTACCAGAAATTCTTTCAACAGTAGGCATTAATTCAGCTGCATCGGCAAATCCACTCTTCATAAAGGTAATTTTCATTTCAACTGGACTTTCAACTTTTAATGGTTTAACATCCCCTCTTTTCAGCTTTGATACGGCGTTTTTCACAGCATTTCTTAATTCTCTTTCGATTCTAACTAAACTTGGGCTTCTAGCAGCATATCTGCTGGCAGAGCGTTTTAAGACTACTCTTTCAGCCCATGGAGTATATTTGCAAACATCAATTTCCAAAAGTTTCTCTTCCCCTGCAACTAATATGGCTGGTATATTGTAATGTCCTGCAACCCATGTATTTAATAGAAACTCGCTTGCTTCAATTCCATTTATTTCAACTTTATAAATTGAAGCTCCACTATAAGTATGATCGAAAGTTGATTTAATAGTACCTGCCTTAGCATGATATCCTAAGAATAGTATTGCATCGCATTCTTCAACCCAGGAAACCATGCTTAAGGGTCGAGGAAAGCCTCTGATAATTTCAACATATTCCGGTAGATCTTCAATGAGAATGTTAACCATTGGACCATGGCTATCTGCAATTAAAATCTCATCAAATCCATTTTCCTTGAGTGCTTCAGCTGTTATCTTCGTAATTTTGGTTGCAATTTTTCTTGCTTCTTCATAGAGTGGAGATCTAGGGCCTAAATGACCGGCACTAACAACATACGGCATACCTTCTAAGTCAACGGATATAAACGCCTTCATAAGATCACCTCAAATATACTAATTTACCTTTATGCAATTTAACATTATTATTCAGCTTTTAATTATAATGAATTTTAATGTTCAAGTGGATGATAACTTATCTAGTTGACCTTGCTTTCATTCTGATTTCCTTAAGCCTATTATATATTTTAATTAACTCTATGACAGGTTCCTCATGGTAATCTACTCTCATACTTACAGCTGGAGACTTATACTCCTCCACATATTTTGGTCCAGCAACAAGTAATGCAGCTGAGCATTTTCCACGTCTATCTCCCCCAGCATCATCTCCCGCCTTTAAAGCTAATAAAAGTCTCTCGGCTAAACTTCCATTGCTTTTTTCAAAAGCTTTAGACATGGATTCAAGAACTTGTCTTCCAACGAGCAAATTACCTATAACAATATAATTTTTCCCTATGATATGTCCTTTCCAGTCAATTGTTTTAGATCCCGTAAATACTGCCTTCCTGCCATAAATATCTATTATTGCAGCCTGTCTCTCTTCTCTTAGTGGATCTTCTCTCAATAATGCATCTAGAACTGTTTGAGGTGACAAGCCTAATTTCAACATTTTCAATCCCTTTATTCCAATCCAAATATTGGTTCTAGCCTGCGTGGCTATTGCACCAACATTCATTTCGACATGAGGTACACGGGCACCCACACATGGAACAGCGGTTGATACAGCAACTCCTAATTCTTTCTCTCTGGGAGATATAGCTACAATTGAAAAGGTCATTTTACATCAATTTAAATTATCATAATACAAATTTATGAATAATTTCCTTTTCAATTACTAAATTTTTAAATTACATTAATTCCCTTGATTAATTGGTGTAATGCATAATGTTTATTGTTGAAAAGTTAAGGTTTGATGATCTTACCCAACTTTTAACCTTAACTTCTTCCCAGACTTCCAACGTAACTTTAATTGCGAAGAGATCGCCTGTTCTCTTCGAGGAAAATTATATTTTAAGTGAACAGTTTTTAATTGAGCCGCAAACTATTACGTTAAAATTGAATAATGAAGACTTAAATGAAATTAAGAGTAGAGTTAATGATAAGAATAGTCTTCAACTTGTAGCTAAAAATTTAAGTGGAGTAATTGGTTTCATAGATCTTCTATTAGAAAATAATAACGCTAAGATTAGATGGTTAATTATTAATGATGAGTATAAGGGTAAGGGTGTTGATGTCCTTTTAATTCGTAGAGCTATCAGTTATTGTAGATTTCACGGAATAAAAACTATGAGTGTTGATGTTTGGAATAAAAATTTTCTTACATATGATTTTTATCGTAAAATGGGTTTTGAAGTTGAGAAGTTGATGAATATTAATACAAAAGAAGAAGTTGCCAACGATTTCACATTGCATCTTGTTTTGAGACTAGATTAACTCTGCTACGTTTTACGGTGCTCTGCAGCTGCTTTTACAAATTCCTCAAATAACTTGATCATTTCACTGTTTATCATCCATTCAGGATGCCATTGAACTCCAAGTATGAAGCTTTCGCCTATATACTCTATCGCTTCTATAACACCATCTTCAGCCCAAGCTGTAGCTACAAAACGTCTACCTACATCTTTAACTGATTGATGATGAAAGCTATTTACTCTTAAAATTTCTCTACCAAATATCTTATGCAGTCTTGATCCGCTTTTTATTTTTACAATATGTGTAGGGTAGTTAGGTGGTACGTCTAAGCCTTCACTTGTATACCATTTATGCTTAATAGGATTAGTTATTTGCGTTGTAATATCTTGGTATAATGTACCTCCAGCTGCTACATTTAAAACTTGAATTCCTCGGCAAATAGCCAGTATTGGTATTTCACGTCTTATAGCTGAATTAGTTAATGCCATTTCAAATAAATCTCTTGCTGGATCTATTTTCCCTATGGTTGTAATAGGCTTCTCTCCATATAAGTATGGATCCACATCAACTCCACCGGAAAGTAGAATTCCATCGATTATAGATAATAATTTGTCGACATTTGCTGGTGAGATGGAGGGTAGAATTATTGGTATTCCTCCTGCCTTTTCTATCGCGTTAATATATGTTTTGTTAATTCTGAAGTATCCCTTCGTTAAATCATATGAGCATGTTATTCCAATCACCGGTTTCAAGATATACACCTCTAATAGCTATCATTTTTATATTACTATAATCTTTTAGCTTTATCGATTAACTATATTTTAAAACCAACTACTACATGTGTATTTGTTCTCATTTTTCTTATAATCTTAATATTGTTAAAATTATTCTTGTATAAAACATATCTTATTATCCATGGACTCCAAACATATGCCAGATAGCTGTTAACACTTCCATCCTTTAAATTAAATGTTACACGTTTCCAGCATCCTTCATGAGGGTCAAAGCCTGCATGAATGCTAATTATAAGCGACTCTTCATCCTCAAGTATAATATCCTTATATTTCATTAGAAGTCCAAATACGTGATCGGCTTGTTCAATTACGAAGAATCCATTTCTTTTTAATATCCTGTATGCCTTCGAAGCTATATCATCAAAGTCAAATATATTGAAGTGAGCTAAACTTGAACCCCACAAGAAAATAGCATCAAATTCATTCTCACTAAATATTTTGTTAATTTGACGTACATCCAAGCTAATTCCTTCTATCTTCAGTTTCCTTTTTCTAGCTTCATCTAAACATTTTTGAAGAAGCCAGTCTTGTATTTCAATACATGTAATGCTACAATTATAAAGTTCGGCGAGTGCAATTGCTTCAGGACCGGAGCCAGAACACAGAACTAATACTCTATTCTTTTCACTTAATTGTAAGTTTAATGATGATAAAGTTTCCTTAATAGTTTCTCTGGTTTGATCGATTCTTTTTAAGCCTCCAGGTGTTGAGATGTCATATATTTGTCTAAAGTGTTTATAAAAATATTCTAAAGTTTCTTTATTCCATTTGTATTTCATTAGAGAGCACCATTATCAATATAAGTTTCCATCTCACTTATGTCTCTTATGTGAATTGTAATGGAGTATAAAAGTTCGAAATTGGAGGATTTCATATGAGTGAACGTAAATACGTAATATTGACGCCTGAAGGTAAGGAGGTTATTCCTAGTCGTGAAAATCTAGATTCATTTAATGAAAACTTTCAGGTATTAGTTAAAAAAGAAGCTTTAAGAGAGGAGTTGATTGGAGGTTACCCTGAAATTATTAATTACCTAAATAGATTTGGATTCGAATGGGAATCCTATTCTGATTATGGTCATATGCGCATGAATCCTTATGCAGCTTTAATTTTCGATTTAGTGGCAGAGTATTCAAGGCAGGTTGTCAGATCTCTAAATCTTCCATTACTTGAAATTAAAGGTACTGCCTTCTTCAATTTAGATTTAAAGCCTGTTAAAGAACATGCTGAACTTTATGGTGGAAGATTATATCTGATGGAAACTGATAGAGGAAAATTTGTCTTAAGATATGCTGCTTGTCATCAGCAATTTGCAATGATAAAAGACTGGATTATATCCTATAAAGATTTACCATTTGCAGCCTTTGAAATTGCAGATTCATATAGACTTGAACAAAGTGGTGAAGTGGAATTATGCTTTAGGTTAAGACGCTTCTTCATGCCAGACTTACATGTATTTGTTAGGAATGAGAATGAAGCTAAAGTCTGGCTAATAAATGTTCATCATAAAATTATGGAGGAAATGGAGAAGCTTAATAGGAGTTATGAGTTGTTAATAAATGTAGTTAGCCCAAATGAGTATAATCGATATAAAAGCTTCTTGATTGAAATAGCCAAAGATGTTGGAAAGCCTGTTTTAGTTTCAATTTATCCTTCATCAGAATTGAATTATTATTGGACTATAAACATTGAATATATAATTATTGATAAGTTGAAGCGGCCCAAGGAAATTGGAACAGTTCAAATAGATATTGGGAATGCTAAGAGATTTGA
>JANZKD010000047.1 GCA_025061245.1 Candidatus Culexmicrobium profundum | reverse complement strand
AACCCAGATGGGAGATTAATTCAGCAACATCAGTACACCTAATTGTCAACCATATTCCTAAACCAATTTCACCTTCACTTAACAAGTGTTTGAAATGGTTTCTCAATTTAAATCACCATCAAAACTAGGTTTCACTTTACTCTTATAGACTTCGATTAGCCCTTGAGATGAATAAGGATAATATTTGATGTAAAATAGAAATCATATTGATCAAGATGAATAAAGATCAGAGGATTACAGTGATTGGCGGTGGATTTTCAGGACTTTTAATTGCATGTATGCTAGGTGAAGAGGTAACTGTTTTGGAGGAACATAAGAAAATTGGATATCCAGAGCATTGTGCAGGTTTAATTAGCATTAAAACAGCACGCTTACTAAGCATTCCTCGCAATTTAGTTGAAGAAACTTATGATGAAATGTGGATTCATAGTAGGGATGGAGTATTAATTTGGAAGGGTAAACCATTAGCTGTTAGAGTAGATAGACTTGGACTTGAAGAATGGCTCTTCCATAAATGTATAAATAAAGGAGTTAATATCCAGCTAAATACACGAGTTCAAAGTGTAACTACTGATGGAAAAATTTCCCTGAAAGATAGATTATTGGAAGGTGAATTAGTAATTTTAGCTGAAGGTTCAAGAAGATATTTTTCACGAAAACTAGGATTTATAAGGGGAAGCGATGACTATTTAGGATTGCAAGTAGAATTAAAAGCAAAGGTGAATATAAGAAATATTGAAGTTTACTTAACCCCCCTCTCCTCTGATCTTTTTTCCTGGCTAATTCCCTTCAAAGATGAGAAACGTGTAATAATTGGTTTAGCCTCAAAATACACTAGAAATCTATTTGATAGACTTAGACTTTTTCAGAAAATACTTGAGAGAAGTGGAAAGATTGTCAATTCAACAATCGTCAAATATTTTGGTGGAACCATAATTTGCGGCCCTGTGGGAAGGCTTGTAGTTGGTAGGGTGATTGGGTTAGGTGATGCAGTTCAGATGACTAAGCCAGTTAGCGGTGGAGGATTATATCCGATAACCATGGCATCTAGAATTTTAGCCCCAAAGTTGAGGAGATTTCTTAATGGAGAAATTGAGTGGGATATTGCTGTAAATGAGTATTTAAGTGAAGTTGAGCCTCTGATTAGAAGGTTACACTTAACTTACACGCTGAGTAGGATTATTCGAAGGAGAAATTATCAATTAATCAGATCATTCATGAAGGGTGCTTGGAGATTGGGGATGAGCAATAAAATACTTTCTGAAATAGATTATGATGAACATTTGGCAAGCCTTACCAAAATTTTTATTAAACCTAGAAAAATTGGAGAAATGTTTGCATCCTACTTTTTAGGGCTTCTCTAATATTTTACTTCCATGTTTGCCTTAACACTCTTAATATGTTGCCTCCAACCACCTTCTCGATCTCTTGATCTGAATATCCATGCTTTACAAGCCACTTTATAATGTTGATGAAGTCTGATGGGCTTTCTAGACCTGCAACATATTCAACTTCCCTGTGTTCAGGTAGTTTGGTTTTGGTTGTGCTTATGGCTAATTCTTCTCTGAAGATGCGGTGTATTGCTACGTGGTCGCCATATATGGTGTCTGGGCCGAAGGCTACATGGTCTATTCCAACTAGTTTAACTATATATTCGAAGTGCTCCATTATTGCTTCAAGTGTATGCACTCTATTCTTCATGGTTAATGTGGTGTGTGGAGCTGCTTCAATTCCGATAACTCCTCCCTTCTCAGCCATTGCTTGTATGACTTCATCCGGCTTCATTCTTCTTGAAGGCCATAATGCCCTTGCACCTGCATGTGTAATGAATACTGGATATCTACTTGCTTCAATAACATCTAGAGATGTTCTATCTCCGACATGTGCCAAGTCAACGGTTATTCCAAGCTTATTCATCCTATCGACAAGTCTATACCCTAAATCGGTTAAGCCATTATCTCTTTTATCTGCAAGTCCAGATCCAAACTGGTTGCCTTGACTATATGTTATACCCATGCATCTTACACCGAAACCATATAGAATGTCAACTTTATCCAAGTTTGAGCCAATATTTGGTGTTCCTTCTAAATGAATTATTGCAGCCACCTTTCCATTATTATGTGCATAAATTATATCGTCAACTCTTTCAGCCAAAATCATGAAGTCCTGGTGTTTTAAATCTGAGAGAAACATTCCAATTTGATATATAATGTTCTCCCATGCCCATGGATCCCTGGACTCGATAGATCCAACACCATCATAAAGTCCAGCGAAAACTGCGTCAAGACCTGAAGCGGCCATACCTTCATATGCAATCCACATTCTCCCCCTTCTAATGTAATCTAGAATTTGAGATGGATCTTCAGGATAGACTTCTAAGTGGTCGTGTAGTGAAATTATGACATATTTTTCAAGTATTTCCTGGACACGTTCTTCCTCAGTTTTAGATAATGGTATCTCGTAGGGTTTAACTCTATTAACCTGCCTTGTTAACTTATACTCTTTATAGTCTACACCTGCCTCCAAATATTGATATGAAACATATCCATCATAATCTTTCACTTTCATTACAATTCACCTGGTGCAAATTATAAGAACTACATAGATATAATATTAACATTAGCTAGGTGAGAATTAAATGAAAATTCGCGCATTAACAGCCCTAATAGACCTTAACGCTCTAAAAGAAGATTTAGATTCATTTACATCAAAGCTTGTAGAAAATGTTGATGAGGCGAGTAGAAAACTTGGAGTTGAAATTTGGACAATTAGATTAGCAGTAACACCTCAACCGATTAATAGGTTAAATGAAGTCTGCAAGTTTCTAGATGAAAATGTATGTGAGAAAGTTAATTACATTAACATCCCTCTAAAAGCATCACATGATAATGATCCAAACATAGTCTTCAAAGTTCTAAGTAGTTATAAGAGAATTTTCACTTGTCTAAATGGTGGCTTAAATGAATTAGATCTATTTAGAAAACTACTCAGAATAACTCTAGATAGCTCCAATTATGAAATATTTGTTAAATTCTCATTTTCACCAAAAAGTCATGTCACAACACCCTATTTTCCATCAGCCACTGCGATTAAAGGGGAAATTGGAATATCAGCAGCACTACTCTATGTAGACGACCTCATTAAAACAGTGGAAAGTAATGGAAATTTAAAGGGTAGAATTAATGAATGCTATCAAAACACAATAAAAATTCTAAACTACATCTCAAAGGAAATGAAAATTGAAAACTTTGGAGTCGACTTATCACTTTCCCCATGGCTGAATGAAAGTGTTGCAAAATTAATTGAGAAAATTACTGGTAATGAGTTCAATAATCCAAAGACACATTATGGCATATTTAGAATCAACAACCTCCTAAAAGAAATCTCAAACAAAACTAAAACCATTGGCTTCAATGAAGTTATGCTACCCTACGCTGAAGATTCAAGATTAATGGAATTGGGAGCAAAGGGAAAACTAACTGCATACGATTTACTCTCATACTCTCCAATCTGTGTAGCTGGATTTGATGTTGCAGTTCTACCCAAAATGAATGATAAAACCCTGAAATCACTCCTACTCGATACCTACTCTATTTTGACATCTAAGAATAGACCATCAGGAATAAGAATAATTCTCACACATAACCAGTGGGGGGAAATTGCAGACCTAGGCTTCCTTGGAAAAGCACCAGTAATGAAGCTAAAATAGCCAGAACTAAGACTTAAAAACACATCAACCCACTAAAATTATTAGGTGTTATTTCATGAAGTTGAGGATGAATATTGATAAATTGGTGAAGGTTTCTGTAATCGGTGAAGTTTCAAGCCCAGTATTTGGACCTACACCCTACAAGATATCGGCAAAAGGTGAACCACTAGTACTACCTGGAGTAGGTGGAATACGATATAATGTTCGAGTCGGTGATCCAGCAGTTGGATGGATGGCAGACCATGTAGAACCAGGAGTAAGCATTAAAAATTTAACTCAATATCCAGGACCACAATCAAACGCCCCAAACTACGCACTAAACGTGCTATCATGCATAGGAAATGAAGCAAGAGTTGTAAGTGGAGATGCTAAAGGCGAAAAAGGCTATGTAGTAGGAAAGCATGGAGGTATTGAGCATGTTATGGTTGACTTTCTAGAGGAAGTCATGGAAAAACTAGTAATAGGCGATAAAGTTCAAGTGAAGGCTTTCGGAGTAGGCTTAAAGTTGCTTGACTTCCCTGAAATCAAAGTCATGAACATTGATCCAATCTTACTAGAGAAAATAGACATTGAAGTCAAAGATGATAAAATAGAATTCCCAGTAACACATCTAGTTCCAGCAGCAGTAATGGGTTCAGGTCTAGGAGCAAACAACGTTTATCGCGGAGACTACGACATACAACTCTTCGACGAAGAAACAAGAAAGAAATACAATCTAGATACACTTAGACTAGGAGACTTCGTTGCAATACTCGACGCAGATCACAGCTACGGCAGAATCTACAAGAAAGGTGCAATATCCATAGGCGTAATATCTCACACAGACTGCGTAATAGCCGGCCACGGACCAGGAGTAACAACAATAATGACGTCAAGCACAGGAAAAATAATTCCAAGAATAGAACCAAAAGCAAACGTTGCATACTACCTAAACCTAAGACCAGACATATACAAATAAAATCAAAACCCTTCTCCCCTCATTTTTAAGAGCCTATATGCAATCATCAAACGTATGCTTTTAAGATTAAGGATATAAAGTTTATATGTGATGAAAATTGCTTGAAGACGAAATTGAATACTACATAAAGGCAGGTAAAGCAGTAAAATACGCTAAAGCAAAAGTTAAAGATCTAGTTAAAGCTAATACTCGACTAATAGACATATGCGAAAAAGTTGAACAGACAATTAGAAATCTAGGATGCAAACCAGCCTTCCCATGCAACATATGCATAAATGAAATTGCAGCCCACTACACACCACCAGCCAAAAGCACCAAACATATCCGTGAAGGATCACTAGTAAAAGTCGACATAGGCGCACACTACAATGGCTTCATAGCAGACTCAGCCATAACCCTAAATGTAAATTCAGAACATGAAGAACTCACAACAGCAGTTGAAGAAGCCCTAGAAAATGCAATCAAAATCCTAGAACCAAACATCAGAATAGCAAAAATTAGTGGAACAATAGAAAAAACAATCAAATATTACGGCTTCAAGCCAATAATAAACCTAGCCGGACACCAACTTGGACAATACAAAGTACACACAGGAAAAATAATACCAAACATAAAATCCTTCAGAGACATATTCAACAGACTTGAACCAGGAAATGCCTATGCAATCGAACCCTTCGCAACAACAAAAAACGGAGCAGGAGAAGTAATAGGAAAACGCGGAGGACACATATACCATCTAACCCAAAACACACCACCAAAAGAAACAGCAGCCAAAAACCTATACCTAGAAATAAAAAGAAAATACAAAACACTACCATTCACAAAAAGATGGTTCAAAGACAAAATAGGAAACCCAAAATTCGAAAAAGCCTTCAAATACCTACAAGACAAAAAATACATAAAAGAATACCCAGCAATGATAGAAGCCAAAGGTGAACCAGTAGCACAAGCAGAACACACAGTAATAATAACCAAAAAAGAAGTAATAGTCATAACCTGAAATTTTCATCCTACACCAAATGTTAAACCACGAAAACACAGGTTTGCTTTAAAGCTCTAAACTGAGAAACGTAATTCCATGTAGAAAGAGTTAATATACAAACTTTAATTAAATTTAGTAGGAAAAAGCAGTTAAAATGCAGGTGAAAAAATGTCCAAAAATTCTATTGAAAACATGATGAAAGAGTACTCTGAAGCACTCGTCACATTCTTTGAAACATTCGGTAAAATCATTACAATGATCGGTAAACTCGAGAAGAAAACTGGAAAAAATACTGAAGAAATGATGAAAGAATTTTTGAAACCTGAAACTTTAGTGGAACTCTCCAAAAAAGTTCCACCAGAAATTTTTGGAGAAATGATGTCTTTAATACTTGAAATAGCAACTATGAAATCTAAAGATATTGTCAAGCTTACCCCTGAAGAAAAAATAAAACTTGGAAGTAAATTCCTCAACTTAGCAAAAAGACTGAAAAAACTGTTAAAAGAACTCGAGGCAATTGAATAAGCACAATATTAGGTGAAAATGATGCAATCCATACATCTCCTTGAGAATACATATGACCTTATAAGCAGATCCATAAACTCAACATTAACAGACTTATCTAATAAATCACTTATCAACCTACAGCAACTCCTAAACCCGCTTGAAACAGCAATCAATAAATACTCCCTCAAGCTACTGAAACTATATAGTATCTTAAAAATAGATGTCAAAAAAGTAGTAACCTATATGGCACAAAAACAAATAGATCTGAAAGCATTCTTCAACTACTTAATAGATGCACTCGAACTACTAGAAAGCAGAAATATTCAAGTGGAAAGTGTCCATGTTAATCTTGCTGAAGATGAAGAAGATGTTAATTGGAAAGCCATTGACATAACAATAAAAGTGAAAAGTGAAGATTATGATACACTTATAAGCCTTTGGACCGAGCTAGCAAAAATGAAACCCAAAGCATGGAAGAGCGTTTACATAGGGGTTGAACCCCTGTGAGCAGAGGATTAAATATTGCAGATGACTTCCTCCTCTTCGCTATAGAAATAAAAGATCAATTAGAAGCACGTCAAACTGGGAAATATAAAGTTACATTAACTCAGGGAGTTTTAAGAACCTGCATTAGCAGAGCATATTATGCAGCTTTTCTATACGCAAGACGTGTAACCAATTTGGAAAGATATCGACGCCCAATAGGAATTAAACGAGTCTCAATACATAACACAGTAATTGACCGATTAAAAGAAATGGGCATACCCGTCGCAGACATGCTTTATAATCTTAAAAAAGCAAGAGGAAAAGCAGACTACAACATCTACTCAACAATAACACCCAACAAAGTAATTTGGGCAGTAAAAGTAGCTCAACAAATAATCGACTTTCTAAAAAGAGCTTTTCCAAACAAATTCCAATAATAGAAAAGCTAAAAGTCACCTATTACTAAACCTAGAGGTGATGATTAATCCTTCTCCATCAGATTTAATTTCAAGAATCCATCTAGCATCCTCAATGGGAATAAAACTCTCCCAATTAAAGCCAAATGAAAATGCAATAAAGAAATTAGCAGGATGCATATCTTGGATAACAAAAGAAAAAATAAGTGTTATTGAACTCTCGGAAACCCTTAAGGAAGCAGAATTTGAATGGATAGATAAAGACTTTAGAGAAATTCAAACAAAATTATAACAATAAAATTTGATTTTGTAATAATTGTTTTATACTTGTTGTATTAGATTTTTGAGTGATGCCTCAGAGTTTATGCATTGAAAAATCAACTTATCCATGTAGAGAGGCTAGAATACATCTTGCAAAAACTTTCACGAGAAAAGTTTTGAAGAAACTGGGAGAAATTGTGGAAAGTATAGTGTTGGTTGGAAGCGTGGCTAGAGGTGACTTCAACTCTGAAAGTGATGTCGATATATTCGTTATACTTGATGATGAAACCAACAATATACCCCTAAAACTACAATTCAGAATTGAATGGGAATTAAGGAGAATAGCGAAGGAAATAAATAAGACTTCATCATGCTTAATTGAAGTTCAGCCAGTCCTAACTATATCTGAAGTTTTAGATTATATTGAGGATGGAAATCCAACAGTATACAACTTTATAAAGGAAGGCTTAATCCTCCATGATCAAGGCTTCTTCAAGCAAATCAAAAAACTAATACTAAATAGAGAATTAACACCAACAATAGAAACTTCAAAAAACCTCATTGAAGACGCATTCCATAGACTAAGCAATGCAAACAACATTAAACTTCTAATAATCGCATACGACTGCTATCACGCCATAATAAAATCAGCCCAAGCCATCCTAATCTACATGGGCATAGACCCACCACCCCCAACAAAACTCTATGAAACCATAAAAGAACACCTAGTCAAACCAGGCATACTAAACCCCAAATATGCAGAATGGATAAAAGAAATAATAGAACTCAGAAGAAAAATAAAACAAAAACAAATAACACACATAAAAGCCACACTCATAGACCAATGGATTACAAAGGCAAAGCAATTCACAGAAAAAATACAAACCATAATACACCAACTAGAAAAAGAAAACACCAATCCAGAAGACTTCAACACAACCCTACAAAAACTCGCAATAAAAGCCATATTAAATGGAGAAGCCACACCCCTACTACCCAAAGAAAAATTCCAAAAAATATACAAAACCCTAAACATCATCAACGAAAAAACTCCATGGCTACTCACCCTCCTAGAAGCAGAAGGCTACCAAATAAAATTCCAAGAAAACAAAATAAAAATAGAAACAGAAGACACAAAACTAGAAATATACAACCTAGGAAAACACACACTAATCTACACAAACAACCCAACAAAAACACTAAAAACAATAGAAAAACTAGAAGAAACCATATTAAAAGCAAGAGAAAAAGACTCTGAAAAACACTTAGAAGAACTATTCTTCAACCTCGAAGAAATCTACAACCAACTAACAAACGGAAACTATACAATGAAACCACTAAAAACCGCAATCACCATCAACCTAAACGGAAAAAACCACCTAATCCAAATAAACGAAAACCAAAAAAGAAAACTCATCAAAAAACTAGCAAACCAAATCACACAAACCTACAAAAAATCAAAACAAACAGGAAACAACAACTACTTCAAAAAATTCTGTGAAAAAATAAAAACCAACCATCCACACTTATTCAAAGAAGCAATAAAAGAACTAGACGAAAACATCAAAAAAGAAATCAAAGAAATAGAAAAGAAAAACAAAAGAAAATGGATCTACGCACTGCTAAGCATTGCAATTCCAGCTGCAATAGGGGGATTATATTACAAATTTGTGTACTTGCCTGAAGAAAAAAGAAGAAGAATTGAAGAAAATTTTAAGAAGAAAAGTGGGATGGATGATTACGAGTTTTCAAGGTTTATGTGGAAATTCAAAGATAACATAAACTTAACTGATCCGAATTGGATAGAATTTGCAAGAAATTGGAAAGAATGGAATTACTTGACTAAAAACATCTATCAACTAACAAATGAAAACATAACAGAAGTAAACGAAATTTTAAGAAGTTATAATAAAACTTTTTTAAACCTTTTATTCGAGCAAATAGATGGAGATAAAAGAATAAAGTTAAATGAGACACAACTACTCAATTTAAAGAACAGAACTTTGAACTATTTAGAATGGAGTGATATTAAAAGTGTTAACAAAATTGAAAGTATTTATTATCTAGGAAACTTAACTTCTTACCTCCGTATGAAAAATTGGAACCTAGAAGATTCTTACAGTACTAATGATATTAAAAAAGTTGTTGAATTGATTGAGAAGGATCCAATAATATTCAAAGGGTTAAGTGGGAATTTTACTTTAGTTGGAGTTGGTACTGATATTCTCACGGAATTAGTTAAAAGAAATTATACAGCTAGCTCTGATTATCCTTACTTAACTTGGGCTCTTGCTAAGAAGGGAGACATGGTCGTTGATCTTATAAATACTAGAAGGTCAACTCCTGTAATTGGTTATGTCAAACGTCCCGATAGAGAGATAGACTTTAATATAAGAGATAATTATGGAACTAATCATACTTTTGTTGAGTTGCTAGAGAAAAGAAGAGAGCAAATAATAAGGACTTATTTGGAAGAGATGTTTAAGATTGGAATAAAACCTGAAGAAATTTTGGAGAAGATGAATAATACAAAAATAAATGCTGATATAGCAATACTTCATATATCACTTCCCTTTAGCATATTTAGTGCAGATGATTTGAAGGGAAATTGGCCAGACGAAATTTATCCAGAAGATTATTTAGCTGATAACTTAGAAAAAATCATTCTAATTAATTTTGCAAACAATTTGAAGGCATATGAAATTTATAAGAAAATTATTAGAGATTATGAGAATGGGGTGTTAGTAGACCCTTATTTTGAGAGTTTGGATAAGAGAATTGACAAATTTATAAGTAGTTGTAAAAGACAAAATAAAGAACTTGGGAGGGACTTGAATGTTTTGTTCGAGAATGGAAGTGAGATTGCAAGGTATGGAATAATTACTATGGTTCTTGGATGTTCAGATAGAATACTTGAACAGTATGGATTACCAGGAAGGACCGGTCATGAAGAATTTAGAGTTCATTTAAGTTTAAACATAGGAGGAGCGATAGGAGTTCCTGTGTATGGATTTGTGGCTGAAAAGGGTGCGGTAGATCATGGGGATGTTGCAATAGTTTTATTGCCCAAGGATTATGATCTTTTGATGAAAATCGATCCTTCGCCATTGGTTTATGATCCGCTTACACAAGCAATGCCAGGAGCTTCGATTACTAGAAAAAATGCAAATTATTATATAAGTATTACAGGAAAGGTTCTAGAACCGTATGTTCTTGGAGTTGATCTAATTGGAGTTCCGATTCTTGGAGATCCATATATGCCTTGTGTAAGAACTATTTTTAAGTATGAAGGTTAATGCTTAGAAGATAGTTGAGATAAAAGTTTAGGATCAACTATATTAAAGCTGTTGAACTAGTTACTTACTAGTTTGAATTTCCTATTAGAGGATCTTTCTCAATTTCTTTTAAAAGTGAATTCAGGTGAAATGAAATTAACTTATTTATTCATTGCTGGGGGATAATTAATAGTTGGTATGAGGGTGTTGGGAAGAAGGGTGATTGCAGTTAGTCAAGGTTTTAATTTAGGTAAGGGAAGGGAGAAGAAGTGGATTTATCCTTTACTGGTTATTGTAGTTTTTGCTGTAATTGGTGTTATCATATATTATTCGCAGAATGGTAATCAATTCCTTTTGGATAGCGATGAAGATGGCATACCTGATGAGGTGGAGAAGGAAATTGGAAGCAATCCAAATAAACCGAATCCAAACCTCGCTTATGCTTTAAAGAATGGATTGAATAAAAGTTATGCAAATTTTATATTACCTTTAGATGATGATGGGAAGCAGCAAATTGAAGACAAAAATTTCACCGACTTAGTCATCAATTTTCAGAACCTACTACTGATTCCAACT
>JANZKD010000046.1 GCA_025061245.1 Candidatus Culexmicrobium profundum | reverse complement strand
TTGACTATGTATTGAATATTTAATTCTTCATCTTTTTTAGTTAGTATTCTTACGCCAATGGCGCCAAGGTTTTCATAGAATCCTTGGCCTATTAATTCTCCATTGAAATCATATATTTTAACAATATTCCCTTGAGTTATTTGTCCCTCGATTCTACTTATCCATTGACTATAAATGTTAAGTTCTCCTTTTTCAGCTAATTTACTTCCCTCTCTAGTTAAGTATACTTTTCCATTTGTCATGATGGATACCATATTTGATATCTATTTTTATTATAATGAATGTTTTTAGGGATGCTGATGATTGAAAGGTGATGATGCCTTGTTTAACCAGTTGTCTCATGTCCTGGCATTTCAATCTTTTTTATTCGACCAGTCATTTTTCTTGGGATAATTGCTATTATGGTTATTTTTCTTATACATTTCCTATAGAATTCTTCTTCTGGAAGGTGTGCTAGTTTTTCATCGATGTCTATTTTTATGTCATGATATTCCTTGTATTTTTCAATAATTGCTTTCAGTGCATCGATTTTTTCATTAGGATCACTTATGACTTCTGCTTTTCCAAAAACAAGCACACTTTTAGCATACCCTGGTCTGTCAGGTATTTTGTCGGCTTGAAGACAAATATATGGATTGCTAAGTATTCCTTCTAATTTTGCTCCTTCCTTTTTAGTATAGAAAACTATTCTACCTCGATGATATGCATAAAAGACTGGTACTATGTATGGTTGTTGACCTAAAATAATCCCTATTCTTCCAACTTTACACTTTTTTATGAATTCAATTGCCTCTTTTTCAGTCATTTTTCTCAATAATTTCCATCTCCTAGTGAAATTCACTTATATGGAATATATGTCTAACTACGCGAGAATATTACCTTTTATTCTAATCGTCTCTAGTTTATGGTCTGCTTTATGTGTTTATGCGTTGGCTTAATTGTACTTATATTATGCTCTTTTTATATGCTTCCATGACTACCATGGTTGAAGTTGATAATATGTTGTCTATTCTCCTAATCTTTGTTGTTACAACTTCTCTAAGTTTATTGATATCGTCTGCTTGTACTTTAACTATAATGTCATAGACACCGTATACGAAATAGACTTCCCTAACTTTATCTATTTTAAGTAGTTTTTTAATTACCTCCTCTTCTGTTCCAACTCTTGTGTTGACTAATATTATTGCTTCAACCATTTTAATCTCCCATTATATCTTCTTCAATTGTTATATTTCTATTTGTTTATTACTTAATTGTATTGTTACATAGCTGTGTTTAATTGCCATTGAGTTTCAAGTTTTTATTTTAGACCATATTCCATAAAGTATTGCTCCTAGTTGTACTCCAACTAGATTTCTGATGGGTATAACTTTATACTCTGCTAGTTTTTTGAATTCTCTTTCTTGTAGATCTATTTCCTTTAAAATCCACTTGTAGCATCTTTTTAATTTCTTTTCTTCATCTACTTTTTCTTTTATTAGCCTATAGAATAATCCCAATCTAAGCATAGCGTAAAAGTGGATGACTGCTCCAGCTGCGTCAAAAGCTTCTGCTACTGTTGCCTGCCTGTCTGTTTCTGGACTTGTTTTGGCCCATTTTTCTTCAACTTTTGAGTATTCTTCTCCTACTCTAATGAATTCAGATAATGCTTCATAGAAGGGGGACTCCTTATTTATGTAGGGTTCTACTTGTCTCAGTTTTTTACTGAGCTTCTTTAACTGCTTCTTCTGAAAGTTTAATCCAAGCAATATTATATCTCTTCTCTTTACTCCAATTTTTGTTGTATTTGAGATTCTGTCGTCATAAATGTATGGGACTTCACATACTATTGTTAACACGTTTTTGTTAACTCTTTTAGCATATTCATCGCTACTTGCACCATGTTTAATTATTTTCGCTGGGTCTTTTCCAGTATGCTTGGCAATATATTCATAGGTTTCAGTAACGCTTGGCATTTTGAAGATTGCATCTGCAAATTTAACTATATATGGTGTTTCCGGTTCCCCCATATGGATTGGAATTTTAAATATATTTGAAATTTCATGTAACTTGTTATAGATTTCTGGTATGGGGTTTGATAGATAGAAGTAGGCACCGCAAAAACCTGCATTATGTAGTGAAGCTATGAAATCTGGTTTTATTTCACTAATAATTTCCATTAGAGCTTTCGTTTCTGGAACTGGATTATTGAACTTTAAAGTTTTATATTCTATTGGAAATGTCCACTCAACTTGATTATATCCTGGAGGTCTATAATAGTTTAGAACATATTTTTTAGGGGTCCATTCTCCTTTGAACCATCCTTCATTTAATCTGGCACCAAAGGGGTCGATGCATTTAATAATATACCAAGTGGTATTCATCCTATTTCTAAATTCATCATCCTTCACTAATTTCCATGATAGGTATTCTAGAGTCATGCTTCCAATAGGTTCATTTGGATGTGGAAATGCAAATAGTAGTGCTTTTAATCTTCCATCTCCAATTCTTAGACAATATATGCTTTCATTATTTCTCGCTTTACCTATTTCCATTAGAGCTGCTTTTTCAGGATATTGCTTTGCTAGTTTTTTAGAACTGTTATTTAATTCGTCAACTGTTAAAAACTCTTTGTAGTCTGGAATTTGACTTAAAATTTTGTTAAAAAGGTTCTCCATTTATATCACCATCTTATTTTAATTTAGTTCTCTATTTACTAGTTATTAACTATTTACTTCCATTGCTGATGTAATGTTATTAAGGATTGTTTCCTACAAGTATTTAGAGCTATGCTATTATGAGAGGTATTAATGATGATACGAATAAGAATTGGAGATGAAAAACTAAGTCAGTCTCAAATAACTTTACTTTTAAGATTAAAAGAAGGTCCTGCTGACACAAGTGAATTATTGGAGATAATGAAGTATTTTGGCTTTTCTTCTAGAAGTTCCTTTTATGCTACTTTATCAGAGTTGGAAGAAAAAGGGTATGTTATGAGGGATAAAGGAACCGTTAAACTAACTAGAAGAGGATATGAGCTAGTAGACAAGTTGCCTAAATTAATAGAGCAAAAAATATATTCTCTCTTAAATTATGTGGCTTTTTTAATGGAGAAGTCTGGTCTTATTAAGGAGCAACTTGAATTTAGATCATTAGCTGATGAAATTGATGATATTAGTGAGCTTGAAAGATATCGAGTTTTTCTAGTTAATGAATTAGAGAAAGTTAAAAAGAAAATGGAAAAATGGAAGAGGATAAAAGTGGAATGATTGTCCAAAAATAAACTTTATATACATTTTTAGACATATATTATAAAGGTGAACTAAGTTATGCATAAGGATGTTGAAGAAAATCATCATATAATAGAGCTTCCTGGGGCAAAAATAGTTGCAGGGCCAGGCATATTCATAGTGAAGAAATTTAAAACGGTTAAAGAGATAGGCGAAGTAGATCGTTGTTGTAGACATCATATTGAAGAAGATATTGAAAAGTATACTGTGAAAATAGAGATGCCTGGAGTTAAGAAAGATGACATAAAACTGTATGTTTCTGAGAGTGCAATTAGTTTGAATGCAAAGCCATCAATTAAGATGCCATGGACTCCTGAAACATACAAAGTAAAGATTAAACTGGCAAATTCTATTGATAGCGAACGGGTCAAAGCAAAGTATGAAAGTGGAATATTAATAGTGGAATTACCTAAGAAAAAAGTGCCGAGAGAAGTGGAGATTGAATAGCTTTCAATCTTTTTCTCTAATAATAGGTTCATGCTTATTTTGATTACTAGCTTGTTGCTCATTACATTTAGAGAGATAATTCACTTGGCCAAATCCAATTAGATTAGTTCTTTTGGTATGTTGTTGGGTTTATATGATATGAGTGGTTTTACTTTAGCTTTCTTCAATCTTTTTATTACATGCGGATATAGGAAAACGTATTCTTCTTCAAATTCATCTACGAGTATTGGGTCTATTTCCATTAATTTTCTGACTAATTTTCTTATGTTTCCTCTTGTTGAGAATGATAGCATTACTGCTGGATGGCATTTAACACCATAGTCTAATAAATTTTTTAAGGCTTCTAGCTGGTAGTGGAATGCTTCTGGATTTGCTCCAGTTAGTAATGAGAATTCTTCTGGGTTTGTTCCTTTTAATGATACTCTTACATGTAGGCTTTTAAATTTGGATAATTGCTTTGCGTAAATTTTATTGTATCCTATTAGGATTCCATTTGTTTCTAAGATAAAGGTATATCTTCCAAAGTCTTCTACTAATTCAATTACCTTTAATAGATGTTCAAATCCTAAGGTTGGTTCATTTCCACTAATTCTTAATAATTTGTACCCTCTGCTACTCGCGCATCGATTTAGTGCGTTGAATATTTGAACTGGTGTGTAAAATTTTCCTACCTTTTCTGGGTGGTCTCTTGGATAATTGCTCCAACAAAATATGCATCTTAAATTACATCCGCAGCAGTCTGACGTTGCTATTCCACCGTACCATTTTCCTCCTCTCACTAATCGATAATATTTTCTCATGATATCCTTTACAACATATTTTCGCATTTCCTCAGTAAGCTTTATTGGGTCAAAGTTTTTCTTCATCTGTCACGCCATATATGATAGAAAGTTTTGAGTAAATTAATATTGCTAATTTTACTTGATGAAAATTGTAATTGAAATTGAAGAGCCGTATAATTTGGATTTAACTATGAAGCCATCATTTTTATCTAGTCTATATGAGAAAGTTAATGGATGGTGGATTAAAAAGATAGGCTTTCTTGCAGGTAGTTTTAAACTTAAGCAAGAAGGCAATTTTCTAATTGCTGAATACAATGGTGATTTGGATTATAAAATGTTTATTGATGAAGTTAAGTTAGAATCGGGGTTATGGCATAATCCCTTTGAACATTACTTGGGTAATCTTTCAAAGAAAGTTAGAGAATCAGTATCACAGCTCTCAAAAATGTTTCCAGGCGTTAGACTTGCGATTTCTCCTAGGGATTTTAATTTAATTTTCATAGGTGCACTCTTATCTAAAAGGACTAGATATGAAGTTTTTGTTAAAAAATGGTTTCATAGATTATGGAGTTCATTTAGATGCGACTTTAAAGTTATTGCAAATTTATCGTTGAGAGAGCTTTCAATTATTGGTTCAAGTTATCAAATTTTCCATTTAAAAAGAACGTTAAAGGATTATCTAGCACTTTATGGTGATAAAATTATGTTAAATGAGTCTTCATTTATTTTGAGAAGGAAGTTAATGTATTGTTGGGGTGTTGGACCTAAAGTTGCTGATGCCACCTTGCTATTTACTAGACAGGAACCTGAGATTCTTCCAGTTGATACGCACTTAGTTAAAGCTACTAGATGTTTTAATTGGGTTGATAAATTTAAACTTCCAACTAAAAATTTATGCTTAAAATATGTATGCAATGAAAATGAAAGTAAGCTCTTAAAACTTCCTATCTGCCCATTAAGCCTAAACAATCTGTGTTTAAGAAAGCAATTAACAGAAATTTTCGGGAAATTGAGTGGATGGATCCAAACGTTGACTTATCTTGCAGGTAGTAAGATTAAAAGATATAGCTAATAGTTATTAGTCATATTGGAGAATATCAATGATTTTAGACGCGTCTAAACTAAAATTAGAAATGTAAAGGCAGATGATATCAAGAGAATAATTGAAATAGCTCTAAATGCCTTTTGGAGAGAATATGAAGGTTTTGATGAGGCTAGGAAGGCTTATGAAGAGCATGTTTCTAGAAGATGAAGAAGAGGTCTTGAAAATAGGCGGACTACTACTATTCTGATTGCTGAATTAGACAGTACTATTGTTGATTTCTAATTTTTAGGTGGTGGTTTGGCTGAAATGGCTGGCTTGAAACAATAGTTGTTCATAAAGAATTTAGAGGTATAAGGTATAGGAGCAAGTTTAATTAGTACTCTAATTAAGAGGATAAAATCACTTGGATATAGAAGCATATGTTTCGCCATGAGCCAAAATGAAGAGAAGGCTTTAAATTTCTTATAGAAATTTAACTGTATCAATTTTGATGAAGTATTTGATGAAAATTTAAATGAGCAATTATACTTTGCTTTCGTATTTTTCTAATAATTTATCTAATACCGTTTCAATATTGCATTCCTTCTCAAACTCGCGATTAATATGATATTTTAATACTCCTTCTGGGTTGTGTGAATATTTTGTTTTGTAGATTTCAATTAGTTTGATGTATTTTAAATTTAATTTTGGATTTATTTTTATTTGTTGGAAGATGTCTACTTTCTCTTTTTTAATAGTTCTTTGTAGTGGCAATACTTGCTGGCTGATCTTGTAGAGTAGTCCTGGTGTTGTAAAGTTGAACGGTGGTATAGTGACAGTGATAGCTATAGTCAATATTACTTGAGGACTATACCCTATCAAGTATGCGGTTAATATGTAGCCTACAGGCACCATCATGAGTGATGCTAGATCAATGATTATTATTACGATTTTTAGTATTTCAATTAGTTTTTTAAACTTGAATTTGTATTCTGCAAGTATTGAGAGTAAATTTACTATTAAATTAATGTTCATGATTACTGTGAAGATATATAGTGGGAGACCTAGCCATGGATGGAAGTATCCAATTTTCTCTGGATTTAGCATGAAAAATGGTTTTATCTTATAGAGTGTTGGGTTCAGGGTTATACGACCCCATGAGAAGAGTCCATAGGTAAAATATCCTTCATAAATTTGAACTTGGATTGGAGCGAGTAGATAGATTATGATGAATAGAATTCTATTATCGTGGATGAGTTTGTTTTTTGTCATTTTCTTTTATAAATATTTGTAGGATAATTAATAATTTTTGATTGCATTATTGCCTTTATTATTAATTTCATTTTTGTGACTAAGGATTTACTATTAGCTTGAGTTGTGATAATCTTCTTAGAATATGCTTTCCAGTGCTTCTTGATTTTGTTTTAATTATAATTTCTTCTCCATGGCTTTCGATTATTATGTCTCCATATTTGTTTATAATGTCTTTTGCCTCCTTTTTCGCTATGATTATGTAGTACCCTTCGGGGTCTGGTTTTCCTAGTTTCATCATTGTTAGTTACTTTTATTTCTCAACTTAAATTTTGAGTTTTAGTTTTGCTGATTTGTGATTTATATGAGTAGTTTTCCATTTTTCACTATTGTTTCTCCATCTGCTTTTAGTGTTGCATTGTATATTACCATGTCGACGTGGAGGTTGCATTTTATGGTTCCGCCATAATATATGTTGTCTCCTAGAGCTATGTGGATGTTTCCTTCTTTTTTCTTTTCTTCTTGCCAGTCTCCGTTTTTTCTAGCTGCATAGTTGACTCCAATGCCTATTTCTGCGAAGTTGTTGAAGTTTTCTACTTCTTTTAGCCATTTCTTTATTGTTTCAGCTTCTTTTCCTCCCTCCACATTTACTACTTTTCCTTTCTTTATGGTTAGTTTTAGTGGTTTGCTTAATTTGCCTAGATAGGTGATTGGTCCGTCTATTACGACTGTTCCTTCAGCTGTTCCCTCAGTTGGTGTGAAGGATACTTCTCCATCTGAGAAGGCTGCTGATTCTCCTGGCTTTGTTGCGAATCCAGCCTCAATAATTATCCTGCTATTTTTCATTAATGCTCTTAATTTTGTGCCTGACTCGCTTTCTAACTCTACGACTTCTCTATTTTGTAGTGCATTTGATAGTTTTTTAGCCTTCTCATATACGATGTCGTAGTCTGCTAGTGCTGCTCCTTCAGTCCAGTTGCTTAAGTCTCTTAATACCATGGACATGTATCTAATTTTCTTCTCTTTGAGTAGTCTTGCAACTTCTGGGTCGTATGATGGTGCCGCAGATGCTTTAGTGAGCCCTATTACTACGTCTGCTTCGCTTAGACATTTTTGGGCTATTGATGGCAGAGTGGTGTGGTCTTTTAGTTTTCTTGGTATTATTGATAACATGTACTCTGCTCCTATGTGTTCAAGTGTTGATATTAGAGATTCAATCATTTTTCTATTTGTTTCTGAATCTGCAATTATCAAGACCTTTTCATTGGGCTTTATGTTGAGAAGTTTTATTATTATTAATTTTCCAGTGTTGAGTGCATCTTTAAAATCTAATTCTAAAAGTTTCATCATGTTTTCACGATTAAGTATTTAGTGTGCATATGAAATATAACTTATTTTGTTTGATAAATTAGCTTTAGGATAGCCATTTGGTATACTTTGTTTTTTGTGCATGGAATTCGCAATATTGATCTCCTCTCGATATGCATTTTACTTCCATTGCAACTAGGTCTTGTTTGAAGGCTTCAGTTAGTACGCCGCTTAGGTATCCTCTGAAGAATTGGCTTCCTTCATCTATATCTTTGTTTGATGGTAGGCATTCATATAGTTCTTTAGCTGTAATTATGATTTCAAGTTTTTCTAGATCGCATTTTTCTATTTTAAATATTCCATGGCCTAGTGCTTGTAGCATTTTAAGTATTGCTTCTACTAGTTCTTTTCCTGTTAGCTTTGTTTTTTCTCTTATTTCTGCGGCTGCACTTCTTCCTCCCTCTAATCCCATGTAGAAGAGGAATGTTTTTCCGCCGCTACCAAATTTTTTTTCAAATCGTTTAAATAGGTTTCTTAGCCAGTCAACTCTGAATATTACTGCTCTTTCTCTCATGACTCCTAATGGAAAACTAAATGTGTTTACTATGTAGTTTCCATATTTTGGGGCTTCATAATCTACATTTAAAACAACGTCTAACTCTTTTATTTTTCTGGATAGTTTTTGTGGAGTTATATTGCTTCTATTGAAATCCATATACATTAGAGCGTGTCCTGTTCCTATTTTTTCAACTGATGGTATCAGAATTGTAGATCTAATATCAATATTATTTTCAGCTATCACATTCGTTAATTTTTCTAGTGCTCCTGGTACATCTTTTAATTCTATTAGGAAGAGGTAAACGTCTTTTCCTTGGGTGTCTATTACTAATGGTAGGTCTAAGTATATGGGCATTAAATCACCTTTTATGTATTCTTTGTTTAAGTTCTATTTATATTTTATATTATTAAACTTAATCAAAATATGTATAATAGCTTGCTTAGATATTATATTTTATAAAATTTTTCATTGTAACTCTTATATTGTAATGTTAGTTCTAGTTTTCTAAATTTATGGTCTAGTAATGATTTTATTTTTAATACTTTTATGTTAGTTTTCATTTCGTTAAAATGAGTTAAGCGGGTTTATGTCTTATGCTCACTTATATGGTATTTTACACTATTATTGTATTTGGGAGCTGGATTGCCATGCTGTCGATTAGTTCAGACGATTTTCTCCTCTTGTTAAAAGGAAGCTTGTCTATTAATGTTAATGACTTTGCAGCCTTAAAGGTTTATAGGGATTATGGTGATCTATTTTCAGTTTTAGTTACGACTATTTTAACCCAGAATACTTCTGATAAAAATGCAATTAAAGCCTTTGACGTCTTGTCGAGGAAATTTAAAATCAAACCAGAAGTTTTTGCTTCAATTTCCTTAGATGAGATTATTGAGGCAATAAAGTCTTCAGGAATGTATTATAGGAAGAGTAGGACTATTAAGTTGATTTCGGAGGCTATATTACGTAAGTTTAATGGTGATTTTAATTCAATATTTAGACTTCCATTGAAGGATGCTAGGGAAGCATTATTAGCTCTGCCTGGTATTGGGAGGAAGACTGCTGATGTTCTCTTGCTTATGTGTGGTAAGATGCCGACCTTTCCTGTTGATAGGCATGTGGAGCGTGTTTCTAAGCGTATTGGCTTTGTTTCTATGAATGCTACTTATGAGGAGATTAGATCCGCATTAATGAATTTCTTTAGACCTGAAAATTATTTAGAAGCACATTTACTTTTAATAGCGCTTGGGAGAAAGTATTGTAAAGCTAAAAAACCTTTATGTTTTGAATGTCCGATAAAAAATTTATGTAATTATGGTTTGAGTGGAGTTGGTGGCTAAATTATCTTTATAACTTCTTCTAATGGCTTTCTTGGTTTTGCTTTAGGTTCCATTTTCGGTTTGCCTAGTGTAATTATGGTTATTAACTTCGTGTTTTCGGGTGGATTTAATATTTCCTTTAATTCTTCTTCTGCGAGTAGTGCTAATCCTATCCAGCATGTTCCATATCCAAGATTATGTGCTGCTAGTATTAGGTTTTCTATTGCTGCACATGCACTTTGCTTAGCTAATTCTTCCTCTAACCATAAATATTTGTCTTTCAGTTTTCTTTCTCTCAAATCAATATAAATCGCAATGTATATTGGTGCTAAGTGAAGTCCCTCTTTAAATCTGTCAACTAGTTTTTTAAGTCTATTCTCATCTATTTTCCTTATTCTTGCTTTTTCATAGTATTCTCGGTGTATTTTTAATATTATTTCATGAATTTTTCTTCTAATATCTTCTTTTTTAACAACTATGAATAGCCATTGTTCAGCTCCAAAAGCTGTGGGTGCTCTTGTAGCTGCCTTTAATATGGTTTCCAAATCTTCATCTTTTACCTTTTCATCTGTAAACCATCTCACAGATGCTCTACTATTAATTACATTCATTAACTCCATTCTATCACTCTCTATTTCGTGACATCAGTTATTAATGGATCTATTACACGTATAAGTTCTTTGACTTTAATTTTTACTAGACTTTTTAAAGTGCCTCCTCCTACTAGTACTACATCTAAATCTTGTATTTTTCTGTCTGCAATTACCTTTAGTTTAGTGAATAGTGGAGTTAATGGTGATACTTCTCCTATTCTAAATCCACTTATGTTTTTTACTTCATGTGGATATAATAGTCTTACACGCTTAGAATTGGTTACCTTCTTTAGTTTCTTATAATCTAATCGATTATTTCCTGGTATTAAAACTGCAATTATTTCGCCATTTACTTTAACTAGTAATGTTTTAACTATCTTTTCAGGTGGAATGCCAGAGGCCTTTGAAGCTGCTTCTACACTTTCAACAGTGTCTTTAAAGTATAATATCTCAGCATGAATATTCCTATCTTTAATGAATTTCTTTATTATTTCATTCTTTTTCATTTGTGTATCTCCATTAAATTACTACTTACATGTTGCTTTAGTTTATCCTTTACCTTTATATAATGTTCTCAATTTAGTAGTTGGGGGTTAATTATGGATTTAAAATTTGATTCCAACTGCCTTTTTTGTAATTTGCTTTTGGAGGGTTT
>JANZKD010000045.1 GCA_025061245.1 Candidatus Culexmicrobium profundum | reverse complement strand
TGAAAAATTCTAAGGAAGAATAGGAAGATACTGGAGATAGCTAAAGAGCTGGAATGGTTTAAGCCATCAATGAGAATAGGTGAGGGGTTAAGGCGAACCATAGACTGGTTTGAAGCAACCTATGGACCAATACTAGTATGCCCCAGAAGATAAATTAAAGACCAATAATACGTCTAATTTCTCGAATTGAATCTCTAACAAGCTTCCTCGTCTCATCATCAATTACAAATAATATTGAAAAGTATATTGCCGCTCCAAGAGCTACACCCATAACAGAGGATATTAGAGCGTCAGCAAATCTCTCATATGCAACTCTACCAATACCAGTAAACCATAAGACAATAAACATTACTATGGAGGATAAAAGATACTTCAAAACTCTCTTGTAGGGTAAAATTACACTCAATTCACGTCTAACCTTAAACCAGAAGTATAATAGTAGGATGAGGAAGGATATAGCTCTAATTAAACTCCATCCAAACACGATGAATGATGGATCACTAATATTTACAATTGAAGTGTAGTTAAGAAATACATATAGCATTGAAATCATTAGGGAGTAAACAACTAGACGTGCAGAGGGAACAATGAACAACTTACTCTTAACATAATCAATGAAAGATGTATCCTCATTCAATTCAACCTTCTCAATACCCACTAGACAGGTGGAGAGTATACCACTAAAAGTATAAAATAGAGCGTAAACCGATGAAACCATAAGTGCATTTGAGGAAACAGCGAAGTCAACCTTTAAGAGGGATAGAAAACTTTTAGCCATAGCCATGGTTCCGAAAACCATTGGAAATGAAAACATTGAAACATATTCAATTACAATCTTAATATCCTCAGCTCCACCGCCGCGGAGAAGTCTAGGATAAAGTGCTGATGCAAGCATGTTGGAGTATAATATGACTGCAATTATTGTTTGAATAGCCTTCATATGAGCTATGGGAACAGTTGAATTAGTCATGTAGGATATCATCATCACATCTATGGAGCGCAGGTAGCTTAGGAGAACGAGATTATAGGCTGGGAGCCACCATAACTTAACCCACTTCTTCATTAAATCAGGCTGTAAACCATCACCCAAATCTCTACGTAAATATAAGGCTAAAAAGAGTGCATAGGCGTAACGAGCAATTATAAAGGATAATAGGGCGCCAACAAGCTTCCATTGAAGCTGTATTACTAGGAAGTAGCCTACAATAAGCTTCATGGGCTCTAATACAAGTTGCCCATAACCTGTCGCTTGAGGAGCAACACCCTTTGCAAGAGCAGTAAGTGAAGCAGAGTAATATTCAGCTGGAATTTGAAGGATAACTATTAGGAAGAGAAGAATGAATAAGTTTTCAATTCCAGTAACTGGGGGAGATATGAAGGGATAGACTAGAGCGTAAAGACCAATCATTATAATCATTACAGCTGAATTTAAAATTAAACCAGTTTTACCAACCCTAAAACCTCTACCAGCATATCTAGTAAGCCAATAATTGGTTAAGCTTACAGGGAGAACAATATACTGTATTATAGTGCCAATGTAATGCCATAATCCAAATTCAACATCACTTAGACGCCTGGAAGTCATGGTTACAAACATCAATCCAGTGAAAATGCTGATTAAATTGGATGCAAAGTTTACGAAGCCTGCATATCGCAACCGTATTTTTCGCTCGGACATCTAGTCATCCTCGTCAATCTTTATATTAGCGTTAAAATTTAAGATAGAAACACAGTTAAATGCTTATGTATAGTGTTTGGTGGATGAGCGATGAACAGAATGGCGACTATAATCCTAGTGCTAGCATCATCATTCATAACAACATTCCTAGTCATGCCGAAGCTAATCAAATACTTGAAGAGTAAGGGTATTGTCGGCATAGACGTACACAAGCCGGATAAACCTGAAATAGCTGAGATGGGTGGAATTGGAATAATTCTAGGAATAATAGTTGGAGCAATAGTTTCACTAATAATTGACCCTAAAGCAGCACCGAAATTTATAGCCTATTTAGCAACCATAATCCTAACTGCAATTATAGGCTTCATAGATGACCTATACACCTTAAAGGCTAAGGTTAAGACAGCCCTAACAATATTAACCTTCATACCCATAGTAGTTATGGGATTAATTTTCCCAAGACAAATTAGGCTTGGTAGACCAGTACTGCCATTTATTGGTAGACTTAGATTAACCATTGCCTATTGGCTTCTACTACCCTTCGCCATTGCAGTTCCAGCCAATGCAGTCAACATGATGGATACATATAATGGTGTAATGTCAGGTTCATGTGTTATGATCTCACTATCCCTACTAATATCATCATTAATTCTAGGGAGATTTTATGCAGCTTTAATGTCAGCTACACTTCTAGGAGCATTAATAGCATATTACTGGTATAATAGGTATCCAGCAAGGGTATTTTCAGGTGATGTTGGAAGTCTAAGTGTCGGTGCAGCCATTGGAGCCATATCAGTTATAGGTGGACTTGAAATCGTAGGAGTTACAGCCCTAATACCCTTCATAATGAATGCCTTCTACTCACTATCAAGTCTAGGAGGCCTACTAGAGAGACATGAAATTAAGGAGCGCCCAGTAATTGTTGATGAAAATGGAGTTTTAAGAGCAAATCTAAACTCAAAGGCACCATCAACACTAGCAAACCTACTACTACTCAAAGGACCAGCCACGGAACTTGAACTAGTAAAATCCTATCTCGCCCTATCAGCCGTTTCAAGCATTTTAGGGATAGTTACAGCCTTCTTGATGGGGGTTAGGTTGTGAGGGTGATTGAGAGAAGCTGTGAATTAATTGGAATAATGATTCTAGGCTGGATTACAATGCTACTAGCATTCATAGCTATTGACAGAATCATCGTACCAATAACAATTCCAAAACCAAATTATCTATTCGCAGTTTTAGAGGGATTAATTAAGCTTATTGGAGCAGGAATAATAGCATTAATATGGCTTCTATTCTGGAGATCACTGGTAAAATACTATAAGGTTAAGGTTTTAGGAAAGGGTTAGGAGATTGGCTTAGCTAAAGACCATCTCCTCTCAAAGGCATCCAGGAAAACTCGAATCAAACCCTTATTCTCAGTGTAATGAGGCCTATACAATGTTGGATACCAATATCTCTCCTCTTCCTCCGCAGCCCAAATTAAGAAAACCAATTTACGCTTATCCACAATTGTCCCCCTGGTTGGATACCATGATTCAGGTGCTTCACGAACCTCCACACCCATCTCCCTCAACTGCCTAGCAATATTAATAGCCTTCACAGTTGAAGTACACATTAAAACTCTAACCCTAACTCCACGTTCAATTGCACTTCTAATCTCCCTAACAACTCTTGGAAACCATGAGAATAATTCTGTGAAAATTAATATTTCCTCTCTAGCTTCACTAATAATATGCCTAGTCTTAACCTCCATTTCATATAGGTCGGATAAGGGTTCAAGTAGTTCTTCAGGCTTAATTTTAAGCCTAGTCCTCCAATAAATTTCCTCAAGACTTCTCTCCACATCTGAGAATACTTCCTCCATACGTTTAATTTCCTCAGCCATAAGTTTCTCCCTAAACTTTACATATTGCTCAAAGGCCTTTTTAGGTGGGAATGCCTCAAACTTTCTAGGTCGACCTGGAAGTATCCTTATGAAACCCTTCTCTGCAAGCTGCTCTAAAACTCCATAAACCCTGGGGAGTGGAACTTCAGATGCAACACTAACCTCCTCAGCTGTAAGCTCAGCTCTATTTAGGAGTGCAAGATAGGCTTTAGCTTCATACTCAGTTAAACCAATAGACTTTAACTTCTCTAGAAACTCCATCATCAAGAAAAGGTATTTGAAGAAAACTTATATATTTTTACATTTTACTGAGTTTATAGAAAAACCAGTTAATTTGTGACCTAAAATGCTGGCTTGGCTTGAAGCACTAACACCAAAACAGGCGCAGTTAATGATTGAAATTAAGAGTAGATTAGAGAAGATTGGATGGAAAACAATTATAACAACAAGGAAGCATGACTATACACTCGGCATATTTAGGTTAAAGAAAGTCAAGCCAGTAGCAATAGGAGTTTATGGCGGAGCAAGCTCAAAAGGAAAACTATATGCAAGCCTGTATAGGTCAAAGAAGCTTCTAGATCTAATATCTAAATTAGATGAGAAACCCAAAGTTCATATTTCACTTTCATCACCAGATGCAGTTAGAGTTGCCTTTGGACTTGGAATCCCAATAATACTTCTAAATGACACACCCCACTCAATATTTGTTAATAGACTTACACTTCCATTGGCAGATAAAATTTTAATTCCAAAGGCAATTCCAAAGGAGGCATTCACCTATGCAGCTCCACCAAACCGTCTAATTCAATATGAGGGTGTAGATGAGGTTTCATGGATTAAGAAGCTTAAACCTAAAGCAAGTGTTTTGAGGAAGCTTGGATTGAGTAGGAGGGATGAAATCGTAGTTATTAGGAGTGAGGAGGTTAAGGCATCATATTATCCAAAGCTAATGGAAACACCTACAATTAAGGTTTTAAGTGAAATTTATGGTAGAAATGAATTGAAGATAGTTTACTTTGCAAGATACCCAGACCAGAAGAAGCTTATTTCAGAAAGATTTCCTAGAGTTATTATTCCTAAGAGAGCTGTAGATGCACCCAGCCTAATAGCATTTTCAAGGCTTGTTGTAACTGGTGGTGGAACCATGGCTAGGGAGGGAGCACTGCTAGGTATACCTTCAATCTCATTATTCCCAGCTAAGCTACATGTAAATGAATGGCTTAGCGCGAAGGGATTCCCACTATGGCATTTTAGGAGAGTTGAAGATGCAGTTGAAATGATGGATAAGATTTTAGATGAACCCAATAAATTTAGAGTTAATACTAGTAGGATGCTCATGGAGCTTGAAGATCCAGTTGAAGTTCTACTTAAAATTCTAGGGAGGTGATAGAGGTGAGTGAAGTAGTGAGAGTTGGAGTTATAGGATGCGGATTCTGGGGTAAAAATCACCTTAGAGTTTATAGTGAATTGGAGAATGTGGAGCTAGTTGCAGCAGCAGACATTGATAGAGATAGGTTGAAGTTTGTTGAGAAGCGATATGGAATTGAAACCTATGAGGATTATAAGGAAATGTTGAAGAGGAAAGATATTGATGCACTATCCATATGCACACCATCAATAACCCATGCAGAAATAGCCCTAGACTCAGTTAGAGCTGGAAAACACATACTAGTTGCAAAGCCAATGACAACAACTGTTGAGGATGGATTAAAACTAATAGAAGCAGCAGAGGAGCAGGGGGTAATACTACTAGTAGACCACATAGAACGCTTCAATCCAGGTGTACAGAGAGTTAAAGAGTATATTGAAGCTGGAAAGGTAGGTAAAGTAGTGTTAATTTCATCTAAAAGAGTTTCTAGATGGCCGGTTAGAATTGGAGATGTAGGTGTAGTTAAGGACCTAGCAATACATGACGTAGACATAATGAGATTTCTAACCAATAAGGATCCAATAGAAGTATATGCAATTTCAGGTAGAATACACCACAGATACGAAGACTATGCAAATATCATACTGAAATTCAAGGACCTACCAACAGCCTTCATAGAAGTAAACTGGCTAACGCCAAAGAAAACTAGGAAGCTAATTGTAACTGGAAGTGATGGAATAATAACCCTAGACTACATAACACAGGAAATAACCATAGCCAACTCTGAAGGCGCATATACACCAGCAACAACATGGTCAGAACCACTAAAAAGAGAGTTAAGCCACTTCATAAAAGTAATTCTAGGTAAAGAGAAACCGATAGTAAATGGTAGAGACGGTCTATTAGCTGTATATATCTGCGAGATGATATTGAAATCAGCAACTGAAGGAAACGTATTAGAATTAAAACCACCAATCTAGGTGGTTTAATTGAAGGCAGTCATACTTGCAGCAGGCCTTGGAAGCAGACTAAACCCGCTAACAGCCATGCGTCCAAAACACCTCCTACCAATAGGAGGCAGACCAATACTAGAGTACGTTGTAACATCACTTAGAGATGCAGGTGTAAATCACATTGGATTAATTGTACATTACCTGAAGGAGAAAATATGTAGCCTAATAGGAGATGGAGGAAAATATGGAGTCACAATAGAATATATTGAGCAGGGTGAACCTAGAGGGACAGCCCACGCCATAATGACTGCAGAGAAATTTATTGGAAATGAAACATGCATTGTAGTCTATGGAGATATAACTGTTAAAAGTGAAGTTGTCAGGGATGCGTTAAGGCTTCACAGAGAGAAGAATGCAGCCATAACAATGGTTGGAGTTGAAGTGGATGATCCATGGAACTACGGAGTACTAGTAATTGATGAAAATGGATTTCTAGTGAAGGTTGTTGAGAAACCTAAGCGTGGAGAAGAGCCAAGCAACTTGATTAACGGTGGAATCTACATTATAGAGGGAAAAAAAGTCTTCCCAGAAATAAGGAAAACTCCAATATCACCTAGAGGGGAATTGGAGTTCACTGACACCATTCAAAGACTAGTTGAAATGGGTGAGAGAGTTGCTGTTTTAAAGTCTCCTAGGGATTGGTGGTTTGATATTGGTAGACCATGGGACCTACTGGAAGCCAATGCAAAGATGCTTAGGGAGAGGGTTGATGGAGTAGAGATGGGTGAAAATGTAAGAATTGAAGGGAAAGTCAAGTTTATACCTCCAGTTATAATTGGAGACAACTGCGTAATTAAGGATGAATGCATCATTGGTCCAAGCGTATCCCTCAGCGATGGAGTAAAGGTTGGAGCTAAATGCATCATAATGAACAGCATAATTTTAAATGAAACAATTATTGAAGGAGGCTGTAAAATTTTAGATTCAATTATTGGTGAGAAATGCATCATTGAGGGTGGAGTTGAGTTTAGGAATAGAAATCCAGATGGATCTACAATTAAGATGAATATTAAGGGTGTTAGAGTGGATAGCGGAAGGAAAAGGCTTGGAAGTATCGTTGGAGACTACTCCTTTATCGGATGTGAGTCGATAATTCTACCTGGAATATCAGTTTACCCTAGATCAGTTGTACCTAGGAACACTCTTGTCATAAACGATGTATCCTTTACTTCATCCCTTTAGATGTTTCCATCAACAACTTATAGTGCTCCCATTGAGAGTCAATGAATTTCTGCAGTTTCTCAACATCTTCATCAGACATTCTAGCGAATCTATCTTGAAGTTTAAGGTATTCTCTAATTGGCTTACGCTTACTCTTATCTATTAATGCACGGCTTGGACCAGTTAGCTTGAATACTCCATATTCAATTTCAAATAGAACCCACGTTCCAGTTTGAACTGCAAGTCTCCCTACCTCGATTGTTTTACTTGATGGGAATCTCCATCCAGGTGGACATGGAGCTAGTAGGTGAATGTACTTTGTACCCTTCATTTTGGATGCTTTTTGAATCTTCTGGACGAAGTCTATTGGATATGATACGCATGCAGTTGCAACATATGGAATGTTATGGGCTGCCATTATCATTGGAACATCCTTTTTAAACTCCTTCTTACCAGTCCAAGTTGTAGTTGTCCATGCACCATAAGGTGTTGCTCCGCTACGTTGAATTCCAGTGTTCATGTAGGCTTCATTGTCATAGCATATGTAAATTATATTGTCACCCCTCTCAGCTACACCGCTTAGAGCTTGAATTCCAATGTCAGCTGTTCCACCATCACCGGCCCAAACAACCACTGGTATGTCTGATTTACCTTGAAATTCCAGTGCTCCAGCTACACCTGCAGCAGCAGCTGCTGAGGCTGCGAAGGCTATGTTTAATATGGGGAAGTTTGCAGCTGTCTTGGGATATGGACCTTGAATTATGGTTGAGCAGCAGGCTGGTACAACTAGAATAAACCTGTTGCCCAGAGCCTTTGTAAGCATTCTTAATCCTAGAGAGGCTGGACATCCAGGGCAGGAGGCATTTCCAGGAAGCCAATATTCTTCTAGAGGTAGATCTCTAACTGTAACCATTATGGAATCACCTCTCTCTTCAAGTTAACCCATATGGGAGGCTGCTCCTCTAAACCCTTGTCAGCCATTTCACAGATTGTTTTCCCAACTTGAATGAAGTCTTCAACTCTAATGTCCCTTCCACCTAAACCTGCAATGAAGCTTTGAACAGTGGTTTTCACACCTTTAAGTGAAGTTTTAACTTCACCATGAATTATTCCGCCTAAACCATAGGAGACATTTCTATCAACAACTCCTACAACCTTCATTCCACTGCAAATTTCCCTTAACTCTTCAACTGGGAATGGCCTTATAACCCTCAACTTTATGAATCCAATTTTATAGCCTTCATTCCTTAGAAAGTCAACTGCATCTTTAGCGTCTCCAGCTGATGAGCCAATGGAGATTATAGCTGTATTTGCATCACTACACTTATAGGTTTCAATTAGGCTTTCATAGTATCTACCTGAAATTCTACCATACTTTCTACCAGCTTCAACTATTACCTGCTTAGCATTATTCATTGCCCTTTGAATTTGATATCTAAACTCCATCAAGCGATCTGGATACATTAGATTTCCATGGGTAACTGGATTGTCGACATCCAATCTGTATGGAAGCTTTCTTGAACCTGGTGGTGGAAGATAGCTGTCCACATCCGATTGCTCAGGCATGAAGACTGGGGCATAGGTGTGGGATAGGATGAAGGCATCCAATGTAACCATTACAGGTTGAAGTACACGTTCATCCTCAGTTACACGGTATGCTTGAATCACATAGTCCAATGCCTCTTGATTATCCTCAGCAAAATAAATTATCCAGCCGCAGTCCCTATGCGCTAGGGCGTCGTTATGCTCACTCCAAATAGACCATGGAGGTGCAATAGCCCTTGTAACCACAGCCATAACCATTGGATATCTACCCATACCAGCCCACCAAACCATCTCACTCATATATAGTAGACCATGTGATGATGTGGCTGTGAAGACACGTGCTCCAGCTGCAGATGCACCAATACAGGCAGCCATGGCGCTATGCTCACTCTCAACTCTAACAAATTTAGCCTTCAACTGACCGGTTTCAACAAATCTAGCCAGCCTCTCAATAATAGTTGTCTGAGGAGTTATTGGATAAGCAGATATGACTTGAGCCCTAGAAAGACGTACAGCCTCAGCCACAGCATAATTTCCAGTTAAAACCTTACCCACAGCCATCTCCTACTCCTCCAAAACCATCTCTATTGCCTTGACTGGACATTCATTAGCACATATACCGCAACCCTTACAGTATTGATAGTCAACTTCAACCTTCATTCTATCATCACCAACACGCCTAATAGTCCCCTCAGGACAGTAAAGCCAGCATAATAGGCAGTGAATACACTTAGACTGATCTATAACTGGCTTGAAAATCCTCCAAACACCAGTTGGACCAGCAGAACCTTCACTCGGCTTTGAATAAGGTGTCAAGGGAATCTTCTCAACACTCATAATCCACCCTCCAAAAATGAAACTGAATCATAAGCCAAACTAGCGGCCCTAGCATTCTTCTCAGCCAATGTACCTGAAAAATCATGCCTAATTGCTTGAACAATAGAATTTATAGATACAATATCTGAAACCCTCGACAAAGCTCCAATCATAGCAGTGTTAACAGCAGGAAAACCAGCGAAATACAAGCCTAAATCTACTGCAATACCAGTAGCATCAACAACTCCAACCCTAAAACTGTCAAAATGAAATTCACTTGGACTCTTCCTACTGTTAATCAAAATAAGTCCATTAGGCTTCAAACCACTAGTAACATCAACCAAACTCAAAATCTTAGAATCCAAAACAACAACAGCATCAGGCTCATAAATCTGACTATGACGCCTAATAGGAGAACTTGAAATACGTGCAAAGGCTAGTACAGGAGCACCCCTACGCTCAGCACCGAACATTGGAATACTCTGACCCCACTTCCCCTCAATGAAAGCAGCCTCAACAAGCAGCCGCGCAGCAGTGACAACACCCTGTCCACCCCTGCCATGAAACCTAACCTCAAAGCCCCGTAACAAATAATACCAATCCTCCCACCAGCCATAGGTAAAAGAAGATAAAAAGCATTATGCTATAAAACTTTGTCGAAAAACAAATTGACAAAAAACAAAAATACACAAATATTAATAACCCCAACAAATTGAATTAATAGAAGACAAGCGGCGGTCGTCTAGCCTGGACTAGGACACGGGCCTTCCGAACGGGTTGAAGATAGCCCGCGACCCGGGTTCAAATCCCGGCCGCCGCACCACTGGATTTTGATGCATTGATATGGCTTGGGTGGGGGTGTATTTTCCCTTATAGGAGTTTTGCTGAGCTTGTTGTTTGGGTGGAGCTATATCTATTGTTTTCTTTTTGAGGTTTATTATTCAGAGGGTTGTTGAAGTTTTGAAGTTTGAGGAGTAGTGTTATGGAAATATTTCTATAATAGAAGTGCAATATAGAAGTTTAGGCGAGTCAGAACGGTTAAAAATAGTAAACATTTATAGGAGTTTGTTACATAATGAATTCGCTGAGAGGGATGAGAGCGAGGATAGAATGGAGGTTCATTCTTGCCCTTGTTGGAAGTGCGTGAATTAAAAACCTACTACTTCACTTTGAGGGGGCCGGTTAAGGCTGTTGACGGTGTTTCCTTTGATGTTGAGAAGGGTGAAACTGTTGGTTTAGCTGGTGAGTCTGGCTGTGGTAAGACTACTACAGCGCTTTCAATTATAAAGTTGATTCCACCTCCAGGTAAAATTATTGGTGGAAAGATAATTTTTGAGGGTAAAGATCTAGTCACCATGAAGGATTCTGATATTAGGCGTATTAGATGGAAGGGTATTGCAATGATATTTCAAGGAGCAATGAATGCTCTCAACCCAGTATTTAAAGTTGGAGATCAAATTGCAGAGGCAATTCTAGCCCATGAAAAGAATGTTAGCGAGAAGGAGGCTTGGGAGAGAGCTGAAAAGCTACTTGAAATGGTTGGAATCGACCCCTCAAGAGCACAGGATTACCCACATGAATTTAGCGGCGGCATGAGGCAGAGGGCAATGATTGCCATGGCCTTGGCATGTAATCCAAAGCTTCTAATTGCAGATGAACCCGCAACAGCCCTAGACGTAATAGTTCAAGCTCAAGTATTAGAGGTCATGAGAAACTTGAAGACTAGATTAAACTTGTCAATGATCCTAATCACACACGACCTATCAATAATCGCTGAAATGTGCGATAGAGTAGCTATAATGTACGCTGGAAAAATAGTAGAATATGGAAGCGCTAGAGACATATTCAAAAACCCACAACATCCCTACACCAAGGGACTCATAGGAGCATTCCCAAGCATAAGAGGACCAAAGAAATCATTACAATCAATTCCAGGAAGCCCTCCAAACCTACTAAACCCACCGCCGGGATGCAGATTCCATCCAAGATGCCCACAAGCAATGCCAATATGCAGAAAAGAGGAGCCAAAGGTAGTGAAGCTTGGAGGAGGACATATAGTTTCATGCCATTTAGTGGGGTGAAAAAATGCCTGAAGAACCCATAATTAAAACTGAAAACCTAAAGAAATGGTTCCCACTTAGAAGAGGATTCTTCGCCTCACTCTTCGGAG
>JANZKD010000044.1 GCA_025061245.1 Candidatus Culexmicrobium profundum | reverse complement strand
AACTGGTGAAAGGGTGTGGGTTGGACCTGCACCAGAGCATTTAATCTATGCTGCTGAAACTAAAGAAGAAGCAATGGTAATGGCAGCCAAGCTGTGTATCCGTCCCAATGATACAACTAAGGGTAGAATGATAAAAGTTACACATTACGTTGAATTGTATAAGAAGTTCTATGGTACTCTGCCTGATGACTTGCACATGTTTATTAGAACTGAGGCCGATATACCAATAACCTATAAATTCGAAATTTTAGATTACCTAAAGAAAATTGGATGGAAACCATGGGAGAAACCAGTGGTGGACCCAACATTGTTGAAGCGTTTGATTAGAAAGCCAAAATAGGAGGGGAGATGGTATGAGCGTTCTTCCTTGGCAATTTGGTAATGTGCCTGGACCTAAAACTGCTTTAAAGCTAAATGGTGAAGTTGCTGGAAGACTAATTAAAGCTTCTAAGAAGCCATTAATTGTAGTTGGAGCTGAAGCATTGAAAACTAAAATTTCAGAGGATAAATACCTTCTAGACTACTCTATCGAGCTTTCTAAGCTAACCAACGCACCTATTGTTGCAACTTCAAATACTCTTAAAGCTTTTCTTGAAAGAGGGTATACCCCTGCTCTTGTTTTAGGATCTGTTGAAATAACTGATCGCCTCAGGGATTCAAGGTGGAGTGTTGATGGTTCAGAAGCACATGACCTAGTAATTTTCATGGGTATAACTTATCAGCTTCAATCACAACTATTGTCAGCCTTAAAGAACTTTGCTCTTCACCTAAAGACTATGTCTCTTGACAGATATTATCATCCTAATGCGTCATGGTCTTTCCCTAATCTCCCCCATAATAAGTGGGTGGAAAATCTTAATATGATTCTTGAGATTTTAAAGAAGGAGAAGGAGTGAGAGGAAATGTCGGCTTTTGAAGGTTTCCCTATAGAAATAAGTCCTGCATTTGAAGGACAACGAGTTAGAAGAAAGGATATGTATGTTGAACTTGGAGGACCCAAAATTGACTATAAATTTGAACTCGTACGTGTAAAGCCAATGGACGAGGTTGAAGATGGCAAGGTTGAAATAATTGGCCCAGATTTAATGGACTTAAAAGAGGGAGGGTCATATCCATTTGCAATTCTCATTTATGTGGCAGGTGAAAAGCTAGACACTGACTTGGAGGGTGTAATTGAACGTAGAATTCACATGTATACTAATTATATTGAAGGTATAATGCATTTGAATCAACGATATGACATCTGGATTAGAATTGCTAAGAAATCAGTTAAGAAGGGTCTTAACTCTTTCTCATGGTGGGGTAGAGCATTAATAACCTTGTTTAAATCAGAGATGCCCTACATAGAGAAGATGCAAGTAACTTTCATCACAGACCCAGAACTTATAAAGGAGAAGTATGAAGAGGCATTAAAGATTTATGAGGAACGTGATGCTAGAGTTAGGGGATTAAAAGATGAAGAAGTAGACATGTTCTATGGGTGTGTATTATGTCAATCCTTTGCACCAACGCATGTATGCGTTATAACTCCAGAGAGAATTTCATTATGTGGAGCGTTAACATGGTTAGATGCCAGAGCTGCAGCTAATATCGATCCCAAAGGGCCAAACTTCCCAATACCAAAAGGTGAACTGCTAGATCCAATTAAAGGTGAATGGAGTGGTGCAAATGAAGTCGTAGCCAAAAGATCTCTTGGTGAAGTGACTAGAGTCTACCTCTATAGTATGTTTGAATATCCACACACGTCCTGTGGATGCTTTGAAGCTATAGCTTTTTACATTCCTGAAGTTGATGGAATTGGAATTGTTCATAGAGGATTTAAGGGTACTGCGGTGAATGGTCTGCCCTTCTCAACCATGGCTGCTCAAACTGGTGGTGGTCAGCAATCTGAAGGATTTTTAGGCATTGGAATTGAATGGATGCGTTCTAGAAAATTCTTCTATGCTGATGGTGGATGGAATAGGATTGTGTGGATGCCTAAGGACTTAAAAGAGAGGGTTAAAGATGCCATTCCTCCAGAGCTTTATGATAAAATTGCCACTGAAGAAGATGCAACTACTATTGAAGATCTTAAAAACTTTTTGCTAGAGAAAGATCATCCCGTTGCGTCTAAAATACGTGAAATGGAAAAAGCAGCTGAAGCTGAGGCTAAAGCCGAGAAAGTTGAAGAAGTTGCAGTTCAGCAACCAGTTCAAATGCCTACTATGCCTCAATGGACTCCGCAAATACCTGCACAGGCAATACAAATGCCAGCGGTATCCGCCCAAACCGGATTCAAAATAACTTTGAAGGGAGTTAAAATAAAGATTAACAGGTTAATAATCAAAAAAGCTGGTGGGAAGTAGATTGACTAATGAGGAGAAGATTAGCGAAGAGTCTGTGAGCACGCTCATCCAATTAATTTCTAATTTGTTAAAGCGAAATTATATTGTTGAATTAAATGGGGTTGAAATTAAAGCTGAAAAATTAATAATTTCACAACCGGAGAGATCAAAATGAATAAGCAAAATAAGAATAGACATGCCAAAGATTTATTAGATCTACTTTCAGATGCGGAAGAGTTAGAATTAACTGACGTCATAATAGATGCAGACGAACTAGTAATAAATTATATTCCTCCACAAGCCCCGCAAATGCCTGGATACTTTAAACTCTCGCTTGAACCCTTAACTGGAGCAGGGAAAATAGAATTCTTAGTAGAAGCTTCACCATTTGGTTTAAGATTACTTGGACCTGCTGCTCCACCTACTCCATCAGTAGGGAAGCCTAAAATTATAGAGCTCATTGAAGTACCCTTTGAATATCCAAAACTACGTTTTACTGGTAAAATATCCGAAGTAACCATAGGTGCTACTAAAAGTGAGGGTGGAACTAGAAGCTATACTGTTAAGATTGGTGGTTCCACAACTCCTCCGTACTTTTTATTTGCAGAGACACCTCCAAATCCCATTGCAGCCACTTTAGATGTTTTTGACATGCCGCAGGTTCCCAAACCTGTCAGGGAAATGTATGAAGATGCAGTTCAAATTCCATCTGAATGGGCCAGAGTTGCTGTTGAGAAGTATGGTGCTCAATTGATTTCATTTCACCTGATTAGTACCGATCCTGGAATTAAGGATACACCCATTAGTGAAGCTGCCAAAAACGTTGAAGAAGTGTTGCAAGCAGTTAAAGTCCCATTAATTATTGGTGGATCTGGCAATCCTATCAAGGATGTTGAATTATTCACTAAACTTTCAGAGGTTGCTGCTGGTGAAAGAGTTGTCTTTAATTCTGTTACACTGGATATGGAAATTGAAAAGACCGTTAAGCCTATCAACCAGTTTGGCCATGACCTAATAGCATTAGCCTTCATCGATATTAATCAGGCTAAGGACTTATGTAGGAAATCTATGGAGGCAGGTTTAAGTAAGGATAGATTAATCCTAGATCCCACTACGGGAGCACTGGGATATGGAATTGAATATTCCTTTAGTATTATGGAGAGAATTAGACTTGCTGCCTTAATGGGCGAAGAAGTACTTCAAGTTCCAATGTGTTCTGCTTCGTCAAATGCTTGGGCTGCCAGAGAAGCTTCGTCGAAGTCTCCTCAATTAGGTCCTAGATCCATTAGAGGGCCTCTTTGGGAAGCCGTAACTGCAATTATAGCTATGCTTGCTGGTACGGACCTGTTTATGATGCTTCATCCGAAAGCAATGCAAACTTTAAAATCATTTGCTGAAGCATTAAGAAAAATACGTAAACCCATAACAGAATTACCATATGAAGAATGGATAAGTACCCCCTTCTAGGTGATAATTATGCCTAAGAGGTTAAACCCCCTCCATGTCTATAGATATCTTCCACAAACTAATTGTGGTAAATGTGGTGAAAAAAGCTGTATGGCATTTGCTAGTAGATTAATTGAAAGAGAAGTGCCCCTGGAGTTATGTTCTCCTCTGTTTGAAGAGAAGAAATACGCTTCAAAGCTAAAAGAACTCCAAAAAATCTTAAGACCTGCAGTTAAGGAAGTTGTCTTTGGTGTTCCACCGAATCAAATAAAAATTGGTGGAAAGGATGTTGTATATCGTCATGAATGGACTTGGCGTTTTCAAACACCCTTAATGATTGATGTTCATGATGAAATGAGTGATGAGGAATTAAATGATAGAGTCAAATTTGTGAATGACTTTGCATATATTCGTATCGGCAAAGAGTTAAAGCTTGATGGAATTGCAGTTAGATGTGTTTCAGGAATTGCAGAGAAGTTTGCTAAAACTGTGGCAAAGGTAATGAAATTAACTCAGAAACCATTTATTCTATGTTCTTATGATCCTGAAATTCTTGAAGAGGCATTAATTGTATCAAAGGATAGGAAACCATTGATATATGCTGCCAATAAGAAGAATTGGAAGGATGTAGCTTCACTATCTGTCAAGTATGAGTGTCCTCTCGTGGTTTCAGCTCCAGGTAACCTAGAGATGTTAAAGTCTCTTTCAACTTCAATAAAGGAGCATTACAATCAAGATGAAATAGTTCTTGACCCTGGAACTTATACTAATTCCTCGATAATAGATACAATTAGCGTTTTCACTGCATTGAGGTATGCTGCAATTGATGCAGGTGATTTGGCTTTAGGTTATCCATTGTTAGGTGTTCCAGCAGTAGTTTGGTTGGATAAAGAAAAGCCTCCTGAGGAGAAAGCCTTTACAGAGGCAGTTTTAGCGTGTAGTCTAATGGCCAGATATGCTGACCTATTAATATTGCATAGCACAGATGTTTGGTCAATTTTGCCGTCAATAGTTTGGCGTGACTGTGTGTATACTGATCCAAGAGTTCCACCTTCAGTTAAGCCAGGATTATATGAACTAGGGAAGCCGAATGAAAATTCACCGCTACTAGTTACAGGTAATTTTGCCTTGACTTATTATTTAGTCAAAGATGATGTAGAGAAGGCAAAGACTGATGCATGGCTATTAGTAATTGATACTGAAGGAACAAGTGTTCAATCAGCTGTAGCTGGTAAAAAGTTCACTTCAGATAAAATAGTTGAATTAATTGAAGAATATAACTTAGCTGAAAAGGTAAAGCATAAAAGTGTAATCTTGCCAGGATATGCAGCACGTTTAAGTGGTGAACTTGAAGATATGCTTAAAGATTGGAGAGTGTTTGTCGGTCCAAGAGATTCAGCTGGTATTAAAAAGTTCCTAGAAAAAATATGGATTCCAGAAATATTTGGTGAAAATAAGGGAGAAGAATGAATCGATGATTAACTTAAAATTATTGGTACTACCTCTTCATGATCAAGAATTAGCAGCTCAAATCAGTACGTATAGCGAAGAGTACATTGAGTCATCAGCTATAGCCCTTCTATCTTCTTCCGACATGAAGAAATTAAATCTTAAGAATGGAGACTGTATTGAGCTATCGTTTCTTGGGGTTAGAGTAATTGTAAAGGCCTTTGAATTAGAGAAGTTGGGTGAAGGTTTTATTGTGTTGCCTTTAGGTCCGTGGGCTATGTTTCTTTTGCCTCCCATTGTTAACAGTGAAGGTCAACCAGTTTATGGAAGAGTTACTGTTATGGTTAAACCAGTAAATTGTCCTCCAACCTCTATAGATAATTTAGTTTAGATTAACGTTTCTTTTAACTTATCAATTTTTCCTAATTCTATTAATGCTCTCATTCTTTTAGATTTCAAATTAGCTATAAGCTCATCTATGATTTTTCTTGCAACTTCAAATTCTCTTGGTTTAGGTGGAACTGGTATTGGTGGAGGTATTTTGATTACTCTTGGAGGCGGCCTAATGTTTCTCATATATACTTTGGGTGGCGGTGGTGAATATCCCTCAATAACTTTGTTTAGGTGTTCAATTATTGATTTTGACCATAAATTGTCACCGTCTTTTACTTTAATTTCTTTTACAGTTATGTGAATTACATTTTCTGGGCATGCTTCTTGACAGGCTCCACAATATATGCAGCTTTTCTCTGAGATTTCTATGCCTTTTCCTCTTTTAGGTACATATATTGAATTTGCTGGGCATATGTTTACACAGTTTTTACAGCCAGAGGGATCGCATTTATCTAAGTTTATTAATTTAATTTCACCTTCTAGTGCTCTCTCAACATTTAATGCCTTTACTGGACATTCTTCTTCGCATAATTTACAGTATATGCATTCTTCTTCATTTATGTCTATTTTTCCCTCTATTTTTGGTTCTAAAATTTCTCTTGGAGCTGAAGCTTCACACTTAACTCGTATCGCTTCTACTGGGCAAATTTCTTCACATATTTTGCAATAATCACATTTCTTTTCATCAATTAGTATTCCTAAACCAGCTCTAAATTGTGGTGGTTTTGGATCTGTCCAAACGATTTTAATTGCATCGCATAGTAGTTCGCATAGACCACAGTATATACATTTTTCTTCATCTATGCTTATTTCACCTCTAGCCCAAACTTCATCACTTTTATATTTTACTAAATCTTCTTTCTTGGATATTTTTACATCTGCTTTAATGGCATTTCTTGGACATATTTTCTCACATAATAGGCATGGTATACATTTTTCTTGGTCTATTTCAATGCTTCCTATAACTTTTATGTATTCAGGTTTTTCTTGAAATTCAAGTGTCAATGCATTTAAGGGGCATATTGCTGAGCATATGGGGCATGCTATGCATTTTGTTTCATCAATAATTATTAATGGGGCCTCCATTTCACCAGAGGCCACTTCCTTTATTGGACCTAGCATTATTGCTTCTACTGGACATACTTTGATGCATAATCCGCATCCATTACATCTTTCTTGGTGGAATTTCAGTTTTTTAACTAGTTTTTCCGCTTTCCACTCATATTCTATTACATGGTCCATGGATGTTAATTGTAGAGTTGGTTTTTCGCTACTCAACTTAATCCCCTACTAATTCGCTTCCTAACGGACCTATCTCCTTAATTTTCTCAGTAAATTTGATGATTTCTCTTGATACTTCTTCCCCTTCTGAAGCTGCTGCACCTATAATTTTTACTCGTTCTGGATTTATTTTCATGATTTTTAGTGCTTCTTTTAATGCCTCTATTTTTCTGTTTGCCCTTAATCTTCCGGTTCTATAGTGACAGTCTTGTTCTCTGCATCCTATTATTAAGACTCCGTCTGCACCATGCTTGAGTGCTTCTAGTATATGTATTGGATTTACTCTTGCTGAGCATGCTACTTCTATTACTCTAGTTCCAGTTGGGTATGGTATTCTATTGATTCCTGCAAAGTCTAATGCTTCATAGCCGCACCATTTACATGCGAATATGATTATTAATGGGAACTCTCTTTTTTCTTCCAGTATTGCTTTTATCATTGCAGATATAGCTTCATTACTTAGATCAATTGTTGGTATTAGTGCTCCGGTTGGACATGTGGCTATACATGCTTGACATCCTATGCATGCTTCTTCAATTATTTTTATTCCCTCTCTAGTTATTTTGATTACATTGTGTTCACAAGCTAGTGTACATAATCCACATAGAACGCATTTTTTATTGTCTATTCTTGGAGCTTGAATTTCAATTTCTAATTCGTCTTCCATTAATAATGAGGCTGCTTTAGAGGCTGCTAATCCTGCGTGTGATACTGTGTCGGCAATATCTTTGGGTCCTTGACATGATCCTGCCAAAAATATTCCGTGCATAAATGTTTCTGATGGCCTTAATTTTGGATGATATTCCATGAAAAATCCTTCTGGACTTAATGGTATTCGCAGAATTCTGGCTAATTCCTCACTGCCTTCAGCTGGTTTAACTCCTGCTTCTAAAACTACTAGGTCGACGTTGATTTGGAATAGTTCATTTATAGTTGTGTCAAAGAATGTTAGTCGAATTGTTCCATCTTTTTCTTCTTCGATTTCACTTGGAATTCCTCTTATGAAGTGAACGTTTTCCTGTTTTCTAATTCTTTGATAGAATTCTTCAAAACCTTTTCCAGGGGCTCTAATGTCAATATAGAATATGTAAACTTCAACTTTAGGATTTAGTAGTGATAGGTAATATGCATGTTTTAATCCGGCCATACAGCCGAATCTACAGCAGTAAGGTAAATGTCTTTCATCTCTACTTCCTGCGCATAAAATTATTGCGGCGCTTTTCACCTCTTTTCCATCTGAAATTCTAATTACTCTTCCTCTTGTGGGTCCATCTGGATTAACTAGTCTTTCAAGTTCTATTCCTAAAATGACGTTTTTAAATCGTCCATAGCCGTACTCTGCTAATTCTTCTCGGCCAAGTAAACTATAACCTGTGGCAATAATTATGGCTCCTACATTTAATTCAATTTCTTCTTCTTTTTGGTTGAAGTCTATGGCTTCTTTATCGCATACTCCTACGCATGACATACATCCAATGCAGTTTTCAATATCTATGTAGGGTGCTACTGGAACTGTTTCTGAAACTGGTTTTACTATTGCTTTTCTGAATCCCAGTCCATTATTATATTCGCATGGCAATTCTATTGGACATACATCCAGACATTTGTTGCATCCATTGCATTCGCTTTCATTGACGTATCTTGGCTTTTTAATGATTTTTACTTTATAGTTTCCAGGGGTACCAGAGACTTCTTTTATTTCGCTTAAGGTGTAGACTTTTATTTTAGAATGTGAATAGGCTTTGGATAATAATGGTCCTAATATACAGATGCTGCAGTCTAGTGTTGGAAATACTTTATCTAGCTTAGCCATATATCCTCCTAGAAAGCCTGTTCTTTCGATTAAATAGACTTGGATATCTTTTTCAGCTAAGTCTAGTGCTGCAGTTATACCTGCTACTCCTCCTCCAATTATTAATGCGCTTCTGGTTACTGGAACTTTAGCAGTGTATTTTGGAGTTAAGTATGGTGCTGCTGCTAAACCTGCCTTGATTAGGTCATATGCTTTAATGGTGGCTTGCTCCGGGCTTTGCCAGTGAACCCAGCTGCATTGTTCTCTAATGTTAATTACCTTTACGTAGCCTCCGTTTAATCCAGCTTTTTCAGCGTTCTCTTTAAATAATTTTTCATGTAGATGGGGTGTGCAAGAGGCAATTATAACTCTATCTGGCTTTTCTTTCGTGATTATCTCTCTCATTTTTAGTAGTCCATCTTCACTGCACCAATGGTCATGAATGTAGCATGTTACGTTTTTTAGCTTTGAAAGATTTTCGCTTATTTTATCAACGTTTATTACTCCTGCTATATTTGTTCCGCATTTGCATATTAGTAGTACTGTTTTGTTTTTCCCCAATGTAATCACCTAATGCCTTGTAGAATTTCTTTCAGTATCGTTTTTTCACTTTCAATTGAGGGAGGTGGATTTATAAATGGTGTTAATTCAACTTCAACGCCATCTGTTCTATAGACTTTGCCGCCATCTTCAATTCCAAGAATTGATCTCGGAATTTTAATTTTAGCTATTTTTGATGTTAAGGTTCTTTTTTCACCAATATATATTGTTGGAATTTCCTTTAATTTTCTAGCTATTGATAGAGGTAGATGAGTGTAGAGGTCGCTTTCAACAATTAGTGCTGCATCAACTTCATTATTTAAGAGTTTCATGGCTGCATTTGTTATTGAGGGTTCATACACTGGATTTCCATTATTGAAATCAATTGCGTGGGTTGCCTTAAACATTTTATATGGTATTATCGCTGCACCCATTGAATTAACGTTTTCGGCCAATGGAATTAATGTGCTCATTAATCCAATTGACATAATATCTTCCATTAACTTTACAATTTCTCTATAAATTTCTGCCGCCATTATATTTGTTAATATATGGTTTCCAATGAATATTGATATGAAACTTGATTTTTTAATATCATCTAATAAGAGTAACCATGATTCAATAGTCAGCCAAACATCTTTTCCGCTTACAACTTTCTTATCAGCTATTGTTCTTCTGAGTTTTTTAATGAATTTTAATTCTTCGCCTGGTGTGAGTGTTATTTTATGGTGTGCTATTTTCATTGAATCATTTTCCCAATAGTCAACCATTAATACAGTTCGACTTTCTCTCCCAGTCTTTATTATCTCTCCTCTTGGATAAATAGCATATTTGCTTGCATGTCTTAAGTGAGTGTTTGATAAGTCTACGAAGAAATACATTATGAAATCTGATTTATCTAAAACATCTTCAAATGTTAATTTTTTTGTTTCAATCTCTTCTATCATTGGTATGTGATAATGACATATGCTTGGAGGTGTATCGAATATTCCATTAATTTTTCTTGCTATTTCAAGTCCTAATTTTATAGCTTCATTAGAACTATTTGCAAAACCGTAAATTAATGGTTTCTTAGCAGATGACAATATTTCTACTGCCCTTTCTATTGCTTTTTCAATGTTTGTTTCACTTCCTTTAAGCCTATTTGTTATCATTTCTTTGATTCGTTTGGTTCCATGGCTACATGAGCCCCAAACATTAACTATTTTATTTTCATTTTCAATGTCTATTACTAAGTCGTTACATGTCAGTGAGCAGCCTGTACAGACAATATTTTCTATTCTCTTCATGCCACCACCTTAATGGCACTGCTTAAACATACTTGCTCACATATTCTACAATTTGTTCTGTGAGGTGGATATCTTCTACATTTTTTAATGTTTAACACTTTAATCTTACCATTAACAACAGTAAATACAACTTCATCTGATACTGGGTTCTTCCCTTTACCCACTTCTGGATCGATATTCACATTTGCTGGGCAAGCAATGATGCAATTTCCGCATCCTATGCATTTTTCATCGTCAATTCGAATTAATGTTTCAGCTGCTTCATATAATGGTCTAAGTATTTCTTCAAGTTTAATTCTATTTTCTCTATATTTTTCTTCTCTAAATAATGGTTTGCAATCTTCAAGCTTCACTTCTTTTTGTAAGAGTTTAATAGAAAATGCCATGCATGTATATCCGCATTCTTTACAATTTGTTTTAGGTAAAAGCTTGTATATCACCATTGGATTTAGCTTTACGCTCATAACACCGCATCCTTATGTGATCTGATGCATCTATTAAGCTTGTATTATTCAATTTTAAATTTTGCTACTGCACAAAAAACTTAAATTTTTCCATTGTAATGGCAAAGTGATGTAATATGTGCGAGTTTAAAGTGCTTTTAAAAAAGGATGATGGTTTCGAGGAAGTTGCTAATGACATTGTATATGTTGAACTTCATGGAGATACCTTAACGCTTCGAGATATTATTGGTCAAAAATTTCAGTTTCAATCAACTATTATTGCAGAGGTAAATGTACCTAAAGAAACATTAAAGTTATATTCTAATCCGATGATTGGAAAAATCCTGAATTTCCTTGAGAAATATGATGAATGTGTTAAATCAAGCACTTATAGTGAAGATCTCGAAGAGATGTGGGAGGAAATTAAGGCTGAAGGTTCGAAGATGATAAGAACTTTATGGATGAAATTAAAGGGACAGTAGCTCTATAATTTTATTTTTTAATTTGTAAATTGACTTGACAGCTAATGATTCAGGGGCATAATCTATTATTGGAGTTCTCCTCATATCTGCAATTTTAATTTTATTATCATATGGAATTATGTGGAATAGTTCTAAGCCATATTTCCTTAGGTTTTCTTTTACAAATTCCTCTTCTTCTTTGTTACTAATTTTATTTGCAATTACACTTACTTTCTTGACTTCTATATCAAGTGCGAGTTTTTTGATTCTTTTTGCTGTTTCAATTGATTTTATGTTGGGTTCGATGACTGTTAGCATTAAATCTACTCCTCTAGCTGTTCCTCTAGCTAAATGCTCTATTCCTGCCTCCATATCCAATATGACTACTTCTCCTCTCTTGAGGATTAAGTGTCTTAGTAGGGCTCTCATTAGAGCATGGGCTGGACATAAGCATCCTATACCTCCATCTCTAATTGTTCCCATGACAAGTAGTGTAACATTATCTGGACATTCTACTCCATATTGTTCAATGATATCATCAACTTTAGGATATAATCTGAAGAATCCTGCTTCAAGTGAGCCTGGATAAACTTCCATTTTCTTCTTTAAAAGTTCTCTATTGATTGATAATGGTATGATTTTGCTTGCTTGTTCTTCATTTAATCCAAGGGTAT
>JANZKD010000043.1 GCA_025061245.1 Candidatus Culexmicrobium profundum | reverse complement strand
CTAAATCTAAACACATATGCATTACCAATGCTGAAGACTTCATATTCCGATGGCGATTCAGGATAGAAGAAATATTGATCTAATGGTTTATCTGAATTGACAATGAATTCTATTAACGGTGTAATTGGGGAAGAAAGATTATTCATAATATAAATGGATACTGCATTCGACGAACCATCATTAAATGGGGTATAATAATAGGTTATCATTCCCAGGGGATAAGATGATGGATGAGATGTCGGGCTTTTATTTCCATGCGCAAATAATTTGACATTTCCATTCTCATCTATTTTTATTAGTCTAAAAGACCAGTAGTCACCCTCTCTTAATCCACCGCCAGCTGGGAGATTAACTTCAAAGTGATGATAATTATTATAGATGACATAGTGCTCAGCATGGATATGTCCTGAAAGGATTAAAGTCACATTATACTCCTCTATCAATTGAAGAAGTCTTTTAGCACTGTCAATATTACCTTTCCAACTTGAATACAAGTATTTTTGAAATTGCTCTATTTGAGACCATGATCCATTCAGGCTAGATGGACCCCAAGAGAATAATGGATGATGAAAAACTAAAATCTTCACACTATCAGTGATTTCACTTAAAACAGATTTCGCCCAATTTAATTGACCGAAATTAATGAAGCCCTCATATGAAGTATCCAAAGCTATTAAATGAAAGTTGCCCAGCTGTTCATAATAATAAAGTGGTCCACAATATGTTTGATAATTTGAAGCATTATCACCTGTATGATCATGATTTCCAGGTAGAATATAGATAGGTGACTTTATTAGACCTCTAAAAAGTATACTTTGAGCCTGCTTCCAAGCAGATGCAATAGTATCAACATCAACTAAGTCTCCAGTAATTATTACAAGGGAGGGTCTAATCAAAGTTAATTCATATATAGCTCTAGCCAGAACATCTGCACCATAGGGAAGATGAGTATCAGTTATATGTGCAATAAGTAATTCATGAGGCATTGATTTAGATACATTTACACACTTATACTGCAAATATTCAACTTCACCCTTAGCATTTGAAGTAAAGTGCACCTCTAAATTATATAGACCAGTAGGTATTTCCCTAGGGATCCTCACAGTTACATCCCATAATTTATCCTTAACATTATATGAAGAATTGACTATTTCAACCTTAAAACTACCATACTCTGAAGTTAGAAGAATTCTCCAATCACTAGCCGACTCATCAGCTAAAACTCTAATATTCATCATTGAACCAAGTACTGCAAGCTTCGGTTTAGATGGTAGGGGATCCCAAACAACTTCCCTAACAGGTCTTATAGCTTCTCCATAAAGTATCATCCCCCTAGCATTAACAATATTATTAAAAGTTAATGATACCATCAGAAGCAAGCAAAGTAAAGGTAGAAGCCTACCATGAATTTTCAAGTCAATTCACCAAAATAACTTACATTAAAATACATATTTAACATTTAAACATACTAGGCTATTCAGGAGGTACAATAATAGTATACTCATAAGGTATTGAAACTTGTAGGGTACCCCCCACCCTCAATTTAACTTCAGGGTCTACATAAACCAATATTTCATGGCCATCAACTTTCAATTTAACTTCAGTATACGAACCAACAAAAGTTAATTTTTCAATCACACCTTCAAAAACATTATTCGATTCACCCATTGCCCCAATCTCAAAATATTCAGGCCGCAATACACATGATACCTTAGCACCTTCACTTAGCTTAACTTCATCATTAGAACATAAACCATAAAGCTCGATGGAATCACATTTAACTAATATCTTATCATCATAAACCTTCAAAACAACTCCTTGAAGGACAGTGCTTTTACCCATAAATGTGGCTATAAATAAATTAGCAGGCCTCATGTAAATTTCCGTGGGAGCACCCACCTGATATATCTTGCCAAAATTCATTATTGCAATTCTATCTGAAAGAACCATAGCCTCCTCCTGATCGTGAGTGACATATATGGTTGTTATACCCAAATCTTTTTGTAATAACCTTAATTCCTCTCTCATTTCAACTCTAAGCTTAGCGTCAAGATTACTTAACGGTTCATCTAAAAGTAAGACTTTAGGCTGAATAACAAGTGCTCTAGCCAATGCAACTCTCTGTTGTTGTCCTCCGGAAAGCTGATGGGGATATCTATCCTCTAAACCTTCAAGTTTAACCAATTCTAAAACTTCCTTCACTCTACGTTTAATCTCATCCTTAGGAAGCTTTCTAATCTTTAAGCCATATGCAATATTGTCAAAAACAGTCATATGGGGCCAAAGAGCATAATTTTGGAAGACCATTCCAGTATTACGTTTATATGCAGGAAGAAAAGTTACATCCTCCTCATCAAAAAATACTCTTCCACTATCAGGACGTTCAAAACCAGCTATAATTCTTAAAGTTGTAGTCTTCCCACATCCGCTTGGACCTAAAATTGTGAAGAATTCACCATCATTTACAGTTAGGAAAATATTATCAGCAGCTACAACTGATCCGAAACGCTTAGTTATTCCAACCAATTTAACCACAACCATTCAATCCACCCCTTCACACTCCAAAAATAGCTACCCTCTGCTTGAGTATATTATTTGAGAAAGTAATTGCAATCAATTGAACTAGAATCAGCAATAAACATAAAGCGGCAGCAATACTAACAGTACCAACAGCCGCACTTCCATAAATCACCTGGCTAATATAGAAAGTTATTGGTCCCCTCCCCTGTCTTAAAGCCCCTAAAGTCACACTTGTACTCACCTCAGACATTGCATAAACAAAGGTTAATAGCGCTCCTCCAATCAAATTCACTGCAATTAAAGGTAAAACTATCTTAATGAAAGTGTAGAATTTACTGGCCCCCAAACTTAATGAAGCCTCTTCAAGCGATATATGAACTTGCTGTAATCCAGCATAAATACTTCTAGCAGCAAAGGGCATTCTCCTAATAGCATATGCTAAAACTATTAGTGGGGCTGGGTCAATTAGGGGATCTAGGAATGTACCTCTAAAGTTTCCAGCAAAAAAAAGGAAGAAACCGACAGCCAATACAATTCCTGGAATAGAAATAGGCATGGTAGCAAGCATGTCTAAGAAATCTACAAACACAAATCTAGATCTCGAAACTAGATAAGAGGTACTAGAACCAATAATAATGGCTATTAAAACCGCAATACTGGAATAAATCAGGCTGTTAATTATAGCTCTACTTACAGTGGCAGAAAGTAATTCTTGGACATATTCAAAAGTAATTAAGGTTGGAAAAGCACCACTAATAGCCCAATCACTTAAAGCTAAAATTATAACTCCAATCTGAGGCATACATGAAAAGAAAGTTAAAACACCTAAAAAGCAATATAAAATTAGTGATCTTGGAAGCGGAATTTTCCTCAACCTTGCAGTCCATCTTCCACCTCGACTAACAGTAGCATAGGACTTTAAGGAAACATAACGCTTAATCATAAAGAATCCAGAGAAGGAGAGAACTAGTAAAATAACTGAGAGAGCAGCTGTTTCAGGTGAAATTGTCCCTCCAAAAGCTTCAGTAAATGACTGGAAAATATAATATGAAATAACCTTTTTCGCAAGGGGATTACCACCATACCCTACAAATCCAACTGGAGCAGCCAAATCCTCCATACTAAAAATAAAAGTGATAGTAGCACCAGCCATAACACCTGGAAGAGCGAGAGGAAGAGTTACCGTTCTAAATAAAGTAAAGCCTTTAGCCCCTAAGTTTTCAGCTTGCTCCTCCAAAGAAGGATCTATATTCACTAAGGAAGAAAAAACATTTAAATAAACTATTGGAAAGAAACTTAAAGTCTGCGCCACCATTATTCCTACAAGACCATTAATATCAATTCTGTAAGGAAGAAGATGAAGAATATCATAAAAAATAATATTTAAAAAACCATTCCTAGGATGAAAAAGTTTGCCTAAAACATACGCATTTACAAATGGAGTTGCCAACATAGGAATTATAAGAGTAATTCTAAAAAAATTCTTGCCAGGAAAATCATATCTAGCCATTATAAAGGCAACTACAATACCAATAAAAGTGCAAAAAATTGTTACAAAAGCCGCCACAATAAGTGAGTTAAAGATTATGCCATAATCCATTCCCCAAATAAACATGACATCGCCATAAACCTCAAACAATTTTCCACCAGTAGGAGTGAAAGACACAAAATAACGGTCATTTAAAATTGAAGCAAACCAATGCAAAGAAAAAACACCATTATAAACAAATGCCCTAAAGATAATTGTTCCAAGAGGAAGTATTAGAAGGAAGGTGAAAAAAAGCAAACTAATAGACAATTGAGACAAGGTAAACATATCTAAACGTGAAAGCATCATCCTAAAAATAGATGAACGCTTATCAGTGGGCTTAAATTCCAAATATATCCCCAAATGAATTGAAGAAGTCAACATTAAAAAATGTTAGGGAAAAATTCATTAACCACTGAGTTTCTGTATAATTGCCTCATACCTTGCAGTTGCAGCGTCACGCCAAATCCTAACCATTTGAAGTTTAAAGTCTGGATCAGTTCTAAGTTTATCATTTATTTTCTGAGCATACTCTAAGGTAAATGAAACTGTTGTCTGTGTAAGCGGATCAGTGAAATTCAATTTCAATGGATTCGTCAATTCATCAATTAATTGAACAAATTCTGCAGCAGTTATTTTACCAGTCTTCTTAGCTTCAACAATCATTCTCCAAGCTTCACGTAAACGATCCTGTGCTTCAACTAAAGTTGAGTGGAAATACCACATCAATGAATTCTCATATGAAATTGCTAGCTCATCACTAAACTCAATAGTCGTAGCCTCTAAAGTTAATTCATATTGTTGCTTCAAATCTTCTCTAGCTTGACCCTCAGGAGTATCGAACACCTTAGGATTAATAGGCAATCTATTTATGTCAGGATCAAGCCAAACTTTCTGTCCCTCAGGAGATAAAACCCATTCTATGAAAGCTAAAGCAGCTTCAACATGATTTGATGTTGATAGAAGAGCTATTGGATCACCATTAACTATAGTTCCATCCTCTGGTAAGACATAGGTGCACACTGGAGCTTGTAATTGCGCAGTATAACCATAGAAATCTATGGTTATACCTACGCCAATATCTCCTCTCATAACTGCATCTCTAACCAATCCGGATTGATCGTAAATAGCAGCATTAGCCGCCATTAAAGTTATAATCTTCCATCCCTCAACCCAGCCATATGCTTGGAGAATAATTTGATACATTCTAGTGTTAGACGTAGATCTAATTGCATCTGCAACACCTACACATGGACTTGAAGTACCTGCACTAAACATTTCATATGTCTCATTAGCTAAGTTAAGCCACTTAGTAGGCCATGGTAAATTGTATGTGTTAAGGAACTTCTCATTCACAGTAAACCCAAAGGATGAAATTGCAGCTGCAACCCATACAATATTTCCTTCCTCATCAAATCTCTTCATTGGCGAACCACTTATTTCATCAGGCAAAGTATTTATTAGTTCTAGAATATCTCCCGTCAAAGGTTTAAGTAAACCTTCACGCTTTAAGGTATCAAAAAGTACTGGACCACCACCCCATGCAACATCAACGTCACCAGCAGTTTTAATCGTGTCAATCCAAAGTGGAGAACCTACTGGAAGCCACCAAATATCAACTATCTTATATTTCTGTGCAATCGGTGAGGCAAGAAATGCCTCTTCAGTTTTTCTTAGAATATCTGCTCCATGTCTAGTAATAACCTTCAAAGTTATTTGCTCTTGTGGTGGAGGCTGAGGAGGTTGCTCGGGAGGCTGCTCTTCCACTGGAGCTGGCATAAGGAAATTATACGCCAAGAAGCCGCCGATCGCGATAATCACTACAACCAATACTATCGGAAGAACCTTACTTTGACTAGACAACCATAGCACCTCAGCTATAAGCTCTGTATGATGATGGATTAAGAATAAGATATAAATATTTCTCGTTTCAGACTTCGAAATGGTGTTCTGAAATGAATTATAGGAAGTTGGCGCTATTCTTAATGTTTCTGGTAAGCATTGCTGTGTTCTCACTACCATCCACACTTGCGGAAAAACCAAAAATCGTCGTATTCATGAAGGGATTAATGGGCACAGACTACCAGTTAGTAAATGCAACAAACGACTTAAGTCAATATGAATGGTACATAGTAACTGAAACATTAACAGCAGACGATCTATCTGGAGCAAGTGTATTAATAATCATAATGGTTGATCCAACCATGACAGTTACAGATGAGGAATTAACAGTTATAAAGAACTGGTTAGATGAAGGTCATAAAATGATATGGGTTGCAGGCGAAGCAGACTATGGAGGAGAAGGTCCACCTAGACAAGAAACAGCAAATAAAGTTCTAGAAGCAATAGGAAGCAAACTAAGAATAGATCTATCAGAAGTAACAGACACAGAATCCAACGGTGGACAACCATACAGAGTACTAGGTGTTTCAGACAATTGTGACGAAGAAGTTAAATTCCTAGTGGCAGGAGTACATAGAGCTCTATTCCATGGACCAGGACCAGTAATAGCATATGAAAACGGTGAATATGTAAGGCTAAATGAAAAGAAAGTAGAAAACGTCTACAGACTAATGTGGACTTCAGAGTATGGTTCAATTGAAGAATACAATCCACCAACATCACCAGTTTACACTCCAGGTGAAGAAGGAAGATTCGTTGTACTAGCTATTGAATTAGTTCCAGACAAAAAGAACGTCATAGTCTTAAGCGGAGATGCACCCTTCGACCATTACACTGGAATGTATAAGCCAGAGTTAAAGAAATATGAAAGATATGCACTTGAATATCCACAACAGGGAGCAATACTATTCTCAAACCTAATATACTACGGAGTAAACATAGACGAACTATTCGCAATAGTTTCATATCCAAAGCAGATTAGCCAGCTACAAAGCGAATTGTCAACTGCCCAAGGAAAAATAAGTGAGCTAGAGGGACAAGTAGCATCCCTTCAATCCTCAATGCCAATGTACGCAGTTGGAGGAATCATCGCAGGCTTAGTAGTTGGCTTTGCAATAGCATACTTCATGAAGAAGAAATAGATTACCCCAAACACCCCCCATTTATTTTGCTAAAGCAACCAATAGAAACAGATATCTAATATTACAAGTTTCTATTCTATGTGCATGAAGCAACAATAGCCAATAACATAATTCAAATAGCAATGCGAATAGCCCAAAAAAATAATGCAAAGAGAGTTCACCGTATATCAATTATAGTTGGTGAACTTCGACTAATAGACTTTGACGCATTAAAATTCGCATTTAAAGTACTATCCGAAGATGTCCCCATCCTAGAAAAAGCAAAATTAGAAATTAAAAGTAAACCCGCTAAATTCAAATGCCTAAAGTGCGGTGAAGAATGGGGTTTTAGCAGTAAGGCTGAAATCGGCAAAGAAAATATTGATAAAATACACTTTACACCTGACTTAATAGTCAACTACCTTAAATGCCCAAAATGCGGCTTTAACGACTTCGAAATAATAAACGGCAAGGAACTATACATCGAAGAAATTGAAGTTGCAACATAATAAAGCTACATTAAACCTAGAATTTTAGCTAAATTATCAATTCCATAATTAGTCTTAGCACTAGTTAAAACTATGGGAGCCTTGGGATTAATTCTCCTTGCATCAGAAATCATTCTTTCAACATCAACCTCCATAACTTCAACCAAATCATACTTATTAATGACAATTACATCGCAATTCATAACCGTCACCGGATGCTTAATAAACTTATCCTCACCCTCAGTTACACTAACAATGAGAATACGCATACTAGAACCCAAATCAAAATAAATTGGGCAAATCAAATTCCCAACATTCTCAATAAACAACACCCTAACACCATCAATATCAAGCTCTCTCAATGCCTTCCTAATATGGATAGCCTCCAAATGACAAGCCCCACCAGTATTAACTTGAACACCCTTAACACCATGCCTCAAAATCCTCTCAGTATCAAGAGTTGAAGCAACATCCCCACCAATATACGCAATTTCACTCAAATCTCCAGGATAACACTCAATTAACTTCTCAATCAAAGCAGTCTTACCAGAACCAGGACTACCAAGAAACTCAAAAACATGAATACCCCTAGAAGCAAACAACTCTCTAAGCTGAGAAGCAATCTTCTTATTAGACTCAAGAATAGGCTCATCAACCCTAACCACAACGACATTAGACATCCAAACTCACCTCAATAAACTACCAAAAAAGAATTAATAACATTTATGAAAACTAAGATTAGAAATTAGCTATAAATGTGAAATAGAATGCACGTTAAAATCACAAAACACTGCCATAAAAGAATATTTGAAAGAGCAGAAATCCTTGAAGAAAAAGAAAGAACAAAACTGATAAGAAAAATAGTGGAAGAGGGTAACATAATAGACATTCGAGGGAAAAATGTTCTAATTAAATATGATAAACATTACCTAATCATTAGGTTAACTAGTAAGGGGCCAGTAGCAATAAGCTATACCTTCAAAGTTATTCCCAAAGGATTCAACCAAAGATTAACAAGTGGAAGAAAACTTAAAGAACTGGTGAAAAGTAGGATAAATAACTAGTATTATTAGAACACATTCATTAGCATAGAGCATGTCATTAAATTTAAATAATAAAATAAAAAACACGTGAAAATTTGATGAAGAAAGGGGTTTACTATGGAATTGAGCATAAGTTAATGATATGCATGAATGTTTATAGTATATATGAAGTTTATTTAAAATATAGAGTTTAGATCTAATCGAAGATAAATTAAGTCATATTAACATATTCGATATTAACTATACAATCAACTGGAACATAACTTACTAAATAGATGTTTTTACTAGCCCTAAAAATCCTATAACCATGCTGCCTTAACTTTTCAGCATCAATGGTTATCACAGCTAAATTCTTACCCCGCCTTCTAGCCACTATTAATGCGTCATCAATATTATCTGTCAAATGAACGTAAAGTCTATTCATAGGCTTTAACCCTCCACTTAATATTTGGGGAATATTCATTCTCAAAGTTCCATGATAAAGGAGTTTAACTACATTGTCCTCGGGTAAATTTAACTTAACCTTCAAACTGTGACCATAAGTAGCTCTAATACGTCCATTCTTAATTTCAAATCTATTCTTAGGACAAGTTTCAGCTACAGCATAAATGTGAAGAGGAGAAAGCCAACTCCAATCGCTTTTTGACAAATATCTCTTAATACCATCAACTAAGAGATCAATATCAATGAAGCCATCTTCACTCAACCTAACTCCAACCAATTCAGGCTTATGACGCAAAATTAATGAAAGAAGCTTGCTCAATCTCAATCTCCGACGCCCATCTAAAACTAATCTACAATACTGATTGCAATGGAAATTATCCTCAACGAACTTCTCACAAACCCTACACTGATAGATAGGCTTCAACTCATGCTAAATAATATTCAAGTTACTAAAAATTCCTATCTCCTAAGAAATATAGGATTCAAAAATGCTAACGTTAAGAATTCATGTAGAATAATTTACACTCATTTCAAGCAGTATTCCCTTCCTTAAATTTCATCTTAAAAATTGAATAGTTTCAGAGCTATCTTAAATGTTTCTTTAGCTTCCTCTAATGAAGCAACACCCAATGCAACACCATCTAAACATTTACTTTGAGAAGCAAAAGTTAATGCCTCCTCCGGATTTAACCTACCTCCAGCTAAAATCTTCTTACCGATAATAGGCTTACCAACATTTTTGTATAGGTCGATTGCTTTTTCGGGAGGAATGTCCATGAAAATGCCAGCCACATTCAATGGAGCTAATACTAAGTCGAACTCAAAATTTTTCTCTATAAACCAAGGAATAGTTCTACCAGGAGTATGAGTAACAATTCCAGTTAATGGAAACAATATTTTGAGCTTTGTAAGTAAATACTTAATTATTGATTCATTCAATGTATCAGAAATTGCTCCATGAAGAAGAACTGCTACGGCATTCAAGTCTTTAAGTCTCTCTAAACTCTCATTAACTTCACCGGGTAAAATACTTCCCACAATCACAATGTCATCATAAGACTTTAGAGCCAATTCAAGTCCAGATACAACCCAATGATAAGGCAGAAGTTGAACTCCCCTTACTCCCATTTCAAATACACTTATCATTAAATCTCTTATTTTCTCAGGCTTATTATAGAACATTAATTGATATAGATAGGCTCTTTCACCAAATTGCCCCGCACCAATGAATGGAGAAGTCCCCAACAATACACGTGGAATCTTATAGCCCTTAACCTTAAAATATGAAGTCAAAATTACACCCATTTAAAAATATGAGGCATTAAAGTATTAAGTTGTTTTTAATATGATATAGCGTGCAGGGCGATAAAATTGAAGGAAAAATACTTTCAATTCATAAAAAACTATAATGAATTAATTGAACATGCTTCAATTGAAAATCGTGAAGTAAGAATTAAAGCTTTAAAATTAATTGAAAAAGGATTGAAGGCTGCAGATCCAGAAAGAGCAGTAAAGAATCACCTAAAAATTATAGGTAAAAAACTGATTATAAATGGGCATATATTTGAAATTGATAAATTTAATGGTATATATGTCATTGGAGCAGGTAAAGCGTCAGGGAAAATGGCGAAAGCAGTTGAAGAAATATTATCAGATCATATTAATAGCGGCATTGTAATAGTTCCGAAAGGATTAGAAATTAAAGTGAAAAAAATTAAACTTATTGAAGGAGACCATCCAATTCCCTCAAGAATTAATGTTAAAGGTGCAATTGAAATTGTAAGGTTAATTGAAGAAGCTGAGAAAAATAGTTTAATAATATCATTGATTTCAGGCGGTGGATCAGCACTTCTAACATTACCAGCAGAAAACATAACTCTAGAAGAAATTTCAGAAATTACTCAGCAACTACTGAGAAGTGGAGCTGACATAAGAGAAATAAATACTGTTAGAAAGCATTTATCACAAGTTAAGGGTGGGCAATTAGCTAGAAAAATTTATCCAAGGCAATTAATTTCACTGATTATATCAGATGTTGTTGGCGACCCAATAGACATGATTGCCTCAGGGCCGACAGCACCAGACCCAACTACATTTAGGGATGCATATAATATTTTAAGAAAATATGGCCTTTGGGAAAAAGTTTCACAAAATATTAGAAAAAGAATTGAAAGAGGAATCTCATGTGAAATAATGGAAACACCAAAGAAAGATGACATCACATTCACAAAAGTGTTAAATGTTATAATTGCAAGCAATCTAACAGCACTAAAAGCCATTAAAAAGGAAGCCCAGAAAAACGGTTTAAACACAATTATACTTTCATCCCAAATAGAAGGAGAGGCAAGACATGTAGGAAAATTTTTCAGCTCAATTGTCAAAGAAGTGAAAAATTCATGTAATCCAATAAAACCACCAGCATCCATAATTGGTGGAGGAGAAACAACAGTTAAAGTAGTGGGTAACGGGCTTGGAGGAAGAAATCAGGAATTAGCATTAAGTGCAGCTATATCAATTGAAGGCTTAAAAGGAATAGCTATAGTAGCTGTTGGAAGCGATGGAATAGACGGAATTACCGATGCAGCAGGAGCAATAGTTGATGGTGAAACTATAATAAAAGCTAAAAAATCAGGATTAGACCCCACTCAATATTTAAGGAATAATGACTCCTATACATTCTTTAAAAAACTTGGAGGAAGCCTCATCTATACAGGTGTTACTGGGACAAATGTAAATGACTTCATTTTAGGAATAATTGAAGATAAATAAAATAATATGTAAAGGGAAGTTAAAGAACTCTTATCTCCTTAACCTTATCGTAAACCTCAATCGTTGCAGCTATAGGCTTTATAACCTTACCTTCAGGTGTATCTTTAATTGCATATTCAAGTTTAATCCTGCATGGCATATCTTGCACACCATGAGAACTACTCGTCTCAATTATCTTAGCTGCAAATTCCTTCCAATACTCAGTTGAAATTTTAGGGTTGGCCTTCTCTTGACTTAAAATAGCATAAAACGCTCTCTTCAACCTAAACAGTGCACCTCTACCAGAGGGAGAAATCCTAGTAATAATTTGGTGAATAGCAATTTTACCCTCTAATGCAGCTAGAATCTTTTCTATTTGCTCATCAGAAAAGCCCTCAACCCTAAGTCTCTTAATAAGTTCCTCTCTAGATTCAGGCATATTAAATGTCACCACAATATTATATGTAATTCACTCTTTTATATTAATGTATATTATGTATAGTTAAAAA
>JANZKD010000042.1 GCA_025061245.1 Candidatus Culexmicrobium profundum | reverse complement strand
TTATATTTATATTCTTAAGTTTATTAATTTCATGAGTATTGGTGGTTGATTGAATTGTCCTTTGAGGAAGCTGAAATTCTTAAAGAGCGAGCTGAATCATTTCTCCGTACTGCTGAATATTTGATCAGTGTTAAGGAGTGGGATCTCGCAATCTTTTGCATAGAACAGTATTGTCGGCTTATTTTAAAATATAAGCTTTTAATTAAAAGTGGTAGTTATCCCAGAACACATTCAATGAGGGAGCTTATTAAACAGTTATCTCACTATGATTCCAGTGTTAAGATTTTACTGGAGGATGAGAATAACTTATTATATTTAACGAAGCTTGAAGATGCATATATTGTTTCCAGATACTTGCCTAGAAGATATGATGAACGGGAAGTTCTTGATACGTTTAGATTTATTAGGGAGGTGTTTAAGTCAATTGTCAATCGAGTATAACCTTAGAAAACTAAAATTACTAAACAATTACATGGCTATTGCTAAGAAAGTTAAAGAAATAACTACTAAATTTGATCCAGATGCAGAAGTTTACGTTTTTGGCTCTGTGGTTGAGGGGAGAATTACTGGTGCCAGTGACATCGACATTCTCATCATTTCAGAGAGAAAAGAGTTAGAGTATAAAATTAAAGTTGAAGTGGCAAAGAACATAGACGCACCAATCCAAATCCACTTTGCAACTCGAGATCAATATGATCGCTGGTATAAACGATTTATAAATAAAAAGATTAAAGTTTAATTACTTATTATTTCAAGGCGATTTCAATGTAACTTATATGCGGTTATGTGTTAAACTTCTACGTCCATCTCGTTAGTTCACCCTTTTTCTCTGCTATCCTTATACTATAGGTAAATAGAAAGTATCCGAGTGGGAGGAGTATTAACATGAAAGTTAATAGGACAAATATGGAGTGAATAATTGTTTGAGATAAACTTTCACCTAAAACTAAAATGCGTCTCATAGAGTCGTAAATGTAGGTTTGTGGAATGAATATACCTATTATTCTCACATTTTTAGGAAGCAATTCTATTGGGAAGTAAAACCCGGAAAATAGATGAACAGCACGATCTAAAATCCAATTTACAAGATCCTCATCCTTAACATTTAAAAGGAAGAAGACGCTTCCAGCTATAAGTCCTATTCCAGTCATACATAAAATTCCAAGTAATAATACTACTAGAAGGGCTCCTAAATCTATAGTTGAAGAAAAACTAACACCTAAAATCAGGCTTATAACAACAAAAATACCACTTCTCATAATACCCATTAAATACAGAAAGACAATGCTGCCGAGAAGGTAAGATGAAAAGCTTATAGGTGAGCTTAAAATTAGAAAGTCCATTGCTCCACCAAAGTAGCATGACTGTAGAAGTTCGAAAAATGCATATCTAGGTGTGTTAATAAACTGATTCACTATGAAGTTTACTAGAATAAAACTGGCATAACTCATCCCTGAAGGGAGAACTTTCTCCATTCTTCCTCCAACAAGTAGTGAAATCATAAAGAATACTAATGCATCAACTACCATACTGCAAACACTAATGATAAATGAAGAAGTGTACATGGTCCAACCCCAAGTAGACGCTCTTATACTAATCAAAAAAGCACGCATCCAAGCTTTCCAATCACTACGTTTAACTTCTAGTTTTTCCTCCATACAAATTCACTCCAATTATCTTCATATATGCGTCATTTAAAGTAGGCTTATCCATTTTGAGGGATAATATTCTACAATTTATGTCAATTAAAGCTTTAACTACTTTATACACTATCCTTTCAGGAGAATCAGTTAAAACTCTTATATTTCCTCTTCCAATACTTTCATCCTTAAACTCTACATTCACACTTACTACATCATATATTCTGCCTATTAATTCACATACATTATAGGGGATATTGTATCCTTCAACTTCTATAACTGATAATCCTCTTACACTTCTAATTATTTCATCTAAAGTACCACACTTGATAATTCTCCCTTTATGGATTATTGCTACCTTATCACAAAGGTCTTCAATATCTCTCATATTATGGCTTGAAATAACTACTGTTCTGTATAGTTTTTTCTCTTTAACCGCTATTCTAATGTAATCCCTGAGATCTCTAGCAGATAATGGGTCTAAGCCAGTAGTAGGTTCATCCAATAATAATATAGGTGTTTCTAGAATTAATCCTCGAGCAATTGACATTTTTTGTCTCATACCAGCAGAAAGTCTCCAAACATAATCATCCTGCCTATCTAGTAAACCTAGCATACCTAAAACTTCATTTATCCTTGACTTAACGTAAGATTTTTCTAGGCCATAAATAAGGGAGAAGAATTCTAAGTTTTCTCTAACAGTTAAATGGTAATCAAAGGTTATCCAACGCGCAGAACCAACAAAGTTTACAAGTCTTTTAACTATTTTCTCCTCCTCTACAATATCATGCCCATAAACTTCCACCTTCCCACTATCTGGGAGCAGTAATCCTGAAAATATCTTTAAAAGGGTTGTTTTTCCGGAGGCATTTGGACCAACTATTCCGAAAATTTCCTCATCAATTTCTAAATTTATGTTATTTAGGGCTATTATCTTTCTCTTCTCTCTAAATCCCAAAATATATCTTAAAGAAATTAACCAGTGAACTTGGCCAAAGGTGGATGAGCTTGGAATGAGCTTTGAAACCTTAAAGACTTTGGAGACATTTGAAGCCTTAATAGCCAACATAATCACACCCATCTAGAGAGAGCACCTGTTCTCTTAGCTTTTTTAATGGCTGATAGCATTGCAAGGAATCCGAGGAGAAGTGAAATAATTGTGTAAGTTAGTAAAATAGCAAGTTGATACCAAATACTTAAACTTTGAGCATTTAAATTTAAAATGCAAACTCTAACAATGTCTAAAACATATCTATGAGGTAAAAGCCAGGAAGCTTTTTGAAGTATGTCTGGCAACATATCTATTGGAAAGTAGGCTCCACTAATTATCCCAGAGAGTAACTCTATAATCCAAGTAATAGGCTCTCTTCCACCTCTAGCATCAATATGATATATCATGCTAGAGCCAATTAAGCCAATACCAATACATGAAGAAACTCCTAAGAATAATGCTAAAAATGTTAACAGTACATTCCTAGTAGTTAAAGCAAAGTTAAGTCCAAAAAATAAACTTAACAATGTGTATATAATTAACTGTAGGAGAAGTCTCAGAAGTCTAGCAATAGACATTGCCAATATAGCCAGTATGGGATTTATTGGAGCTAACATTAATATTTCAAGTCTACCACTCCAATACGATTCTATTACGCTTGAATAAGGAGTAGCAAGGGCATAAGAAAGAATACTGTTTACAATTATGCCTACTAATATGAAGTGACTGTAACTTATACCATTCAACATGACTTTATGAGCTACGATATAGTATATAACTAAGTTTATTATTACGTCGACAAGTGAAATGATGGTTCCAACTTTAAAGTATAGTAGCCTTTTTAACTCTCTCCATAGGGAAAGCTTTAGAAAATTTAAGAAAACCCCGAATTCCCTACACATTTTCCTTCCCTCCAATTAGCTTTAAAAATACTTCTTCTAGACTTGGAACTCTTCTTTCAATGAAAGTAAACTTACAATTTTCTTCAATCAAAACTTTTAAGACGTCTGGCAAAACCTCTCTATTATAGTCGCATTGAACATTTAACTCAACGGCATTATTTTTCAGATATTTTATACCGACTTTAAGGACTCCATTAATAGATGAAATTCTTCTTAAAAGATGGGTGCTTGTCTTCTCTAATCGAATAGTAAGAATGTCATATCCAAGAATTTTTCTTTTAAGTTCTATGGGAGTGCCTATAGCTACTATCTTACCGTTATTAAGAATAGCTATCTTATCACATAAAACCTCAGCTTCCTCCATGTGGTGTGTGGCTATTAAGACTGTTTGTCCATAATCTTTACTCATTTTTCTAATAATGTCCCTAAACTTCCAGGCAGCTTCTATATCTAAACCCAATGTTGGTTCATCCAATAAAACTATTGGAGTTCTAACAAGAAGAGCAGAAGCCAATAGAGCTCTTTGACGCATACCTGAAGATAGAAACATAATGCTTTCATCTGCAAATTCACTTAACCCCAAAATATCTAAAGCCTCTTTCACACGATTTCTAGCTTCATCTGAGTCAAGACCATTTAAGTAGGCATACTGCTCAAGTGCTTTTCTAATACTAGTAAAGGGATTAAATCCAAGCCATCTACCTGAGGCAATAATGGTAACTCTAGCTCTAACTTCACGCCTGTGGCTACTATCCCTAATGTCAAAGCCACAGACATAAGCTGTTCCCTCATCAGGATAAAGAAGTCCGGCTAAGAGCTTAAGAAGAGTAGTTTTCCCAGAACCATTAGGTCCTAGAAGACCGAAAACATCTCCAGCCTCTACATCAAAACTAACATTATCGACGGCATTTATCACTCTATAAAACTTTCCACTTTCATTTGAAGATATTATCCTAAACTTTTTAGTCAATTTTTTTACACTTATGATTACTTTTGACATTTTCATCAAAATTTTTCTACTGAATCCTTGTATTTTTCCATTACGTAGAGCTTTAATAGTTCCTCAAAGCCAGGTACAAAACCAGAACATACTGGCTCCGCAAATAGACAACCTGTCTTATCTAAAGTATTAGCGGGACATTCACCATTACATACTGGCAAGAATTTACATTGTCTGCATTTAGAAAACATCAATGGATTGTGAGACATCCACTTATATAACCATTCAGTAAAAACGTCTTCTGGTTCAAAGTTTTCTTTTCTCAAGATTTTTCTTAAATCTCCAATAGCATACTGCTCCCCTTCATCTCCAAGTAGATCCCAACATTTAAGGATTCTGCCAACTGGATCGATTATGAAATGATTATCGTAATATGCTGTGCAAAGAGTTTTAAATGGATGCCATTGTAATTTAAAGCCTCTAGCAGTAGTCTCTTTATATAGTTTTAAAACTATCTTGTCCCATTGTTCATCAAATATCTGAAATCCATGGCGAGGACATCTTTTTCTTTCATATATTCTTCCATAATATATTCTAACCTTGTTTTGCAATCCATCGTTCTTAAGTATATCAAGCAGTGAAGGAACATAAGTCCAATTTTCTTTATCAACGTTTATCCTTATTATGACGTCTGGAAATATATCTACCCAAGATTTTAGGTTTTGATATATTATGTCAAAAGTCCCCTTTCCTCCTCTAAATGGTCTTCTTTTATCGTGTATTTCTTTAGGGCCATCTAATGTTACATGGATTGATGTGATGTCGCAGTTTTCATAAAGAATTTTGGCGATGGATGGGGTTAATAGTGTGCCATTTGTAAGAATTCTAAACTCATACTCTCTATTATTTTCTTTAGCATCTTTTATCAACTCTTGTGATAGGTATTCGATTATTTTAAAGTTTAAGAGTGGTTCACCCCCATAATATGTTATCCCAATTTTTTTGGTATTTCTTTTGTAAAAAAGTTTCTTAACCCATTTTAAAAATGTGTTCGCAATATCCATATTCATATATTCTGGCTTTTTTATTGATCCCTCCAATGGTTCCTCATAGCAATAAATGCAATCCATATTACAATCATACGTAGGTAAGATTAAAAATGCACCATGAAAATAATCATATCTAAGCCTATTAAGCCAGTATGTGTACATTGCTTCTTCAAAGTCTTCCTCAAAAAAAGTTATAATACCTAGTTCTTTTAAATCATCTAAATATCCACTTTCACTTAAATGTTTAAGAGCTTTTTGCTGTTTGTTGGGATTTTCCAGTTCATCTAAAATTTTCTTCAATTCAAAATCAATAACACACAATGATTCCAGTAGAGCGTTATACACGATGTATTTTTCACTAGATATTGGCAGAATAAAAGTATATTTTGATAGTCTCGGTACGTTTCTCATGTTTTAACCCTATTCTACATCCTGGTTTTGATTGCAACCAGTGCTAGAGCAATATATGAAGCATCCAACAGTATTGCAGCCAGACGTTCCTATACCTCCTATTAAAGATTGTGCTTTAAGCTTTAGAAGCCTCATATCATCTCCCCATTTTTATGTTTCTCAATTTTCTATTTATTTTTTGGATATAACAAGAATTTTTATTGAAATATTCTTAAATTCTATTTTAAGTATTATTGATGTGATAAACTAGAAGACTTTTGATGTATTTGGTCCGTTTGATAAGTGTTTGCAAAAATGAATGAAATAATTCTAAACTATAGTTTTTAACTTTTATGTATAATTGTCAATTATTAAATTTAATTTTTTAAAGAATATTTTCAAGTCAAGCAAAATTTTCATTCAAACTTGATAAAGAAATATGTAACTTGATTGATACTATGACAATTTTTACATTAGTGATGTTAATGTTTCAAAAGATTTAATAGTGTAGTCTAAAAATATAGTGAAAGAATTCTAGACAAATTAATGATGTTATGAAAAAACACTATATAACACCCTTCTATCCCATTGTTTTATCTATGGCTTCTTACATGGTTGGTCAAATAGGCTTTTAATTAATTTTAATGGTTATAAACTTATGTTTGTAGATTATTTGGTGGGTGATGTTGTGGGGTTTAGGTTTTTGGTTGTTGAGCCTATTCATGATGTTGGCGTTAAACTTCTCAAACGTTTTGGTGAGGTTACTGTGCTTCCTCCTGGGAGTGGTGTTGAGGATTTGAAGAGGGCTATTGTTGATGTTGATGCGGTTGTTTCTAGGGGTTTTATTAAGATTACTCGTGATGTCTTGTTGGCTGCTAAGCGATTGAAGGTTATTGGTGTTCATGGTGTTGGTGTGGATCATATTGATTTGGATGCTGCCCGTGAACTTGGGGTTAAGGTGATTAATACTCCTACTGCTTTGACTGATACTGTTGCTGAGTTTACTATTGGTATGATTATTTCTCTTCTTAGGCGTATTCCTCAGGCTGATAGAGCTGTTAGGAGGAGTGAGTGGGATAGGAAGTTTAGTGATTTAGTTGGCTTTGATTTAGCTGGTAGGATTGTTGGCATTCTTGGGCTTGGTAAGATTGGTAGTGCTGTGGCTAGGAGATTGAAGCCATTTAATGTTAAGTTAATCTATTATGATAAGGTTAGGAAGCTTGATTTAGAGAGGGAGTTGGAAGTTAGATTTAGATCTCTAGATGATTTGTTGAGGGAGTCTGATATTCTTTGTATTCATGTTCCATTAACAGAGGAGACTTATCATATGATTTCTTATAGGGAGTTTGAGTTGATGAAGAATGGAGTTTTCATTGTTAATATGGCTAGGGGTGCAGTTATTGATGAGGAGGCATTAATTGAGTATTTAAGGAAAGGGAAAATTGGTGGGGCTGCTCTTGACGTTTTTGAAGTTGAACCTCTACCTTTAAGCAGTCCATTACTTGAGTTCGAGAATGTAATTTTAACTCCTCATCTTGGTGCCAGTAGCGTGGATGCTCTTAAGAGGATGGCTGTTGAGGTTGCAGCGCGTATTTTAGAGGAGTTGGGAGTTGACTTATCTAGTTAATTCAATTTTCTCTATGAATTTTCTTACTTTTTCAAGTTCTTCGCCTTTTATTGGTTGGATTGGATTTCTTGGTATTCCTGCTGGTAGTCCAATTATGTTTGTGATGGCTTTTACTATTGCTATTTGGTTATAGGCTTTCATAAAATCTGTTATTTGGTTAACTTTTAGCTGTATTTTTCTTGCTTCTTCAAGATTTCCATTTCTGAAGGCTTTGTAGAGTTTTACTATTTGTTTTGGCATGAAGTTTGCTACTGCTACTATTGCTCCTTTTCCTCCTAGGACTAGTGTTGGGAGTATTACTCTTGAGGTTCCTCCAAGTATTGCTATTTTATCTCCAATTCTCCTTATTAATTCAGATATGTGTAGAAGATTGTTGGAGCTGTCTTTAATGCCTATTATTTGGCTATATTCATTTACTAGCTTTTCAAATACAGTTACCTCTACACTATAGCCTGTAAATTTGGGTACATCGTAGAGTATTATTGAGGCGTCTATTTTGTTTAGAATTTTCTTGTAATGCTCAATTAAATCTTGACTTGAGACTTTGAAGTAGTATGGTGGAACTATTATCAATGCGTCTGCTCCTAGATCTATGGCCTCTTTTGATAGTTTGATGGTTTCTATGGTGCTTGGCGCTCCTGTTCCAACTATTATCTGAGTTTTTCCATTGACGTAGTCTATTACTGTTTTGATTAGTTTGGTTCTTTCTTCTCTTAAAATGTATGGGAATTCGCCGTTACTGCCCAATGTGACTAGTCCACTTAGACCGCTATTAATCCAATAATTAATACATGTTTTAAGTGCCTCATAATTTATTGATTGATCTTTGTTGAAGGGTGTTATGTGGGGGACGTAAATTCCGCTTAATTTCATTTAATTTCACCAGTATTACATGGACTCTACTTAATTTAACATTATTTATGAGATAGGAAGTCAGGGATCTAATTTAATGTTAATTGTAGGTGTGTTAATAAATTTAATTAGGTTGATGATTTTATCTTAGATTATGAAAGCTATATTTGAGGGTTTGTGTCCTAACTGTGGGAAATCTATCTCTGATGTTAGAATTTCTATTGGTGCTCCATGTAGTAGATGTATTGATATTCCTACCTCTAAGCTGATTGAGCTTTATAATTCATTGTCCTTTGAGGATTATCAGATTAAGATTGGAGAGCTGCTGAAAGAGAGGGGGAAGTTATGGAGGTTTAAATATTATGTTGAGCTAGCTAGAAGCTTAAAGGAATTTGAAGATTTATTCAATAAGTTTACTGGTAAAAGGCTTTGGAGTGCTCAACGTGAATGGGCTAAACGTGTTTTTAAGGGATTAAGCTTTTCTATTAATGCTCCTACTGGAGTTGGAAAAACTGTTTTTGGAATTACAATTTCACTCTACCTAGCCTCAAAGGGTAAGAAATGTTACTTCATTCTTCCTACTCAAGCTCTTGTACTTCAAGTTTATGAGAAAGCCTTGAATTTTGCTAGTAGAGTTGGATTAGATTTGAAAATTCTTCATTTTAAGTCTAGAATGAAGAAGAGTGAGCGTGAAGAATTCTTTAATAGCTTGGAGAATGGTGATTTTGATATATTGATTACTACTTCCCGTTTCCTTTCAATTCATTTTGATAAAATGAAAAACTTGAGGTTTGATTTAATTTTTGTTGATGATGTTGATGCTGTCTTAAAATCTTCTAAGAATATTGATAAGATCCTTTTTTTAATTGGTGTTTCATTTAGGGATATTTCAATTGCCTTGGAATTAATTAGGTTGAAGAAACGGTTAATAAACTTGAAGTCTGAGAAGGCTAAACAGAAAATTTTTGAGAGAATTGCTAAGCTTGAAAGAATTTTAGAAAGGTCTCGAAGATTTATGAGAGGTGTACTTATAGTATCCACTGCTACTGGTAGAGCTAGAGGTGAACGAGTTAAACTTTTTAGAGAAATCTTAAACTTTACTGTTGGTTCATCAACTATTTCCTACAGAAATATTGTTGATTTCTATGTTAAGCGTGTCAACGTTAAAGACCAGGTTTTAAGGTTGGTTAGGCGTCTTGGTGCAGGTGGATTGATATTTGTTGGTATTGATGATGGAAGCTATTTTGCTGAAGAATTAGCTGAATACTTGAAATCGAATGGAGTGAATGTTGAGGCCTATATTTCAGGTAAATCTAAGCCAGAGGTCTTACAGAGATTTGCTGATGGCGATATTGATATTCTGGTAGGTATGGCCAGTTATTATGGTATCCTAGTGAGGGGGTTAGATTTACCTCAAAGGATACGTTATGCAATATTCACTTCTATTCCGAAGTTTAGATTCAGCTTAAAGTTTGAGGAGACAAGTCCTTTTAGACTCTACGTTTTGCTTCAAGATCTTTCAGATTATATGGAGGCTGATGATAGAAAGATTGCAAGTGAACTTTTAACGAAGTTTAAAATGTATATTCTAAGTTTAGAGCGATCAAAACTTGAAAAATTAACTAGATATTTGAAGGAAGGAAAAGAAGTTAAGGAATTTACACTTCAAATTAGCTTGTGTAAACAAGCTATAGCTTTTCTTAAAAATGTCTTCAATAAAAAGGAGTTTTTAGAAAATCTTGAGAGAAGTCCCTATTTTTCCATTAAAGAAGTAAATGGAACCCGATACATATTATTACCTGACGTCAGAACCTATATTCAAGCTTCAGGTAGAACTTCAAGGCTTTTTGCTGGCGGTATAACTAGGGGGGTATCCATAGTTCTTGTTGATGATGAAAAGCTTTTTAGAGGTCTAAAACGTCAACTCAGCTGGTATTATGAAGAAGCTGAATTTATTGAGTTTAATGACATGTTGCTTAATTCAGTTTTGAGAGAAGTAGATAGAGATCGTGAACTTGTAAAAATGATTTTGGAGGGTAAATTAACAGCTGAATTTAAAGATCCAGTTAAATCTGCCTTACTAATAGTTGAATCTCCACATAAAGCTGAAACTATAGCTAACTTTTTTGGAAGACCTTCGAGGAGAGAGATTGGTGAAATAACTGTTTATGAAGTTACTACTGGTAATTTAACATTGAATATTGTTGCTAGTAAAGGTCATATTTTAGATTTAGTTGAGGATAAGGGTTTCTATGGAGTTTTAATTCAAGGTTCAAGATTTATTCCTATTTATGGTTCAATTAAAAAGTGTAGGCAGTGTGGTCATCAATTCATTTCTGGTGATAGCTGTCCTAAGTGTAATAGTAAGGAAATTTCTGATGCTATGGAGCGAATTAAAGGTATAAGGGAACTTGCATCAGAGGTGGATATTGTATTTTTAGGTTCTGATCCAGATGAAGAGGGAGAGAAAATTGCATGGGACTTAAACCATATAGTTAAGACCTCTAGTAAAGAGGTGAGAAGACTTGAATTTCATGAAGTGACTAGAAGAGCTATAAGGAAAGCTCTTGAAAACTTAAGGGACATTGATGAAAACTTAGTGAATGCTCAAATTGTCAGGAGAATTGAAGATAGATGGCTAGGTTTTCAGCTAAGTAAAACTTTATGGAAAGCATTTAAAAATAGGGCTTTATCTGCGGGTAGAGTTCAAACTCCTGTTTTAGGCTGGATTATAAAGAGATATGATGAATATAGGAAAAGTTGGACTGTCATTGTTAAGTTAACTATGGAGAATGGGCAAGTTATAGACTTAGAAGACATAGATAATCCTAATGATTTCGTTAAGAATCTCAAGAATCGAGGCTATGTAGATGTAATTGAATCTTCTATTAAGGAAAAAGAAATTAATCCTCCTCCACCCTTCACCACTGATTCAATGCTACTTGAGGCTTCAAGAATTCTAAAGTTCTCTGCTACAAAAACCATGAATTTAGCTCAGACACTCTTTGAAAGCGGATTGATTACATATCATCGAACCGACAGTATACGTGTTAGCAATGAAGGAATAAGAGTTGCATCAGAATACATTCATGATAGATTTCATGAAGACGTCTTTAAACCTAGGCGATGGGCCCCAGAAGAAATAGGTGCACATGAATGTATAAGGCCTGTTAGACCAATAGATTCCTTCGAGCTTTCAAGGCTAATTAGAGAGGGAATTATAACTAGAGGTGGAACCTTAACTAATGATCATATTAAGCTATATGATCTAATATTTAAACGGTTTATTGCAAGCCAAATGAAGGCGGTTAGAGTTAAAGTTCAAAAACTTAAATTGAGAATTATTGACATGGAGAGAGAATTTGAGCAAATTGTTGATGTAATTGAGGATGGATTTAACCTAATTTATCCAATTAAGACTTGGCCTATTCTGCTAGGTAAAGTTATGTTAAAGGAAATTAATCAGATTAAGGCACCCAAAGTCTATCCGTATACGCAAGGTGAGATTATAAAGGAAATGCGTGAGCGAGGTATTGGCAGACCATCAACATATGCAATTATAATACAAAAACTTCTTAATCGAAAATATATTATTGAAAGAAAAGGACGCTTAATTCCAACGAAGCTTGGTAGACAAGTATATCGCTTTCTAACTAAAAGATATGGAAACTTAGTTTCTGAAAGAGTTACTCAGGAATTAGAGCATAAAATGGATATGGTTAAGAAGGGCCTGGATTATCAAAAAGTATTGTTTGATGAGTACAGAATTATTAAGAAAATAATCATCTAAAATTATTTAATAATTTAATATTGGATAAATCGTATAATGTTATTTTTTATATACTCTTATGGTTAAACTTATAGATGGAGATATCTATGGCTGATAGGATTGTAAAAATAAAAGTTCCACATAATGTTTCTGATAAATATGTGAAGTTTATTGTGGCTACTGAACTCTATCGTGAAGGTAAACTCTCGTTATGTGAAGCTACTTGTATTGCTGAGATGGATTTATGGAGCTTTTTATATGAAGTTGGTAGGAAGA
>JANZKD010000041.1 GCA_025061245.1 Candidatus Culexmicrobium profundum | reverse complement strand
CACTTCTAGCTCTTATAAGCCTCCTCAAAAATTCAATAATATCATCCCTCGAATTTTCAATTATATCTAAAACCTTACTTTCAACTTCGCTTAGCAATAAACCCCTAGCTTAAGTTGGAGAAAATAGTATAAAGATTTTTCCGGATATGATTTTAAGTTAATTTTTAATCAATTCCTTCATCTTCAATTTTCATAAGCTATTATTGTAGTGAGTTTAATTTATTTAATGAAACTATAATTTCACTATCTATACTAGGATAATCAATGAACTGAAGTGAGGTATCATGATTATACGGATAATTTCATGGAATGTTTGCGGATGGAAATCTATTTCCCAAAGGGGTTTTATTAGAAAAATATTGGATTATGATGCTGACATAATATGTCTTCAAGAAACAAGAACAGAGAAAATCGATTTACCTCTAGAATTTACATTTTCAGGCTATAAAGCGTATGTTAATTCTTCTTGGCGAAGAGGTTTTCATGGTACAGCTGTAATAACGAAGCTAAAACCCTTAACAATTATGCGGAAAATTGGACACCCTAGATTCGACTCGGAAGGACGTTTTCTAAGACTTGACTTTCCCAATTTTATCCTCATTAACATCTACTTACCTCATGGTGGAAGAAGAAAGGAGGAAATGAATTACAAACTTGAAGCCTACAATACACTTCTTAACTACCTAACTAAACTAACTGGGTTTAATGTTATTTTAACAGGTGATTTTAATGTCGCTCATAAACCAATAGATCTAGCAAGGCCGAAGGAGAATGTTAATAATACTATGTTCACCTTGGCAGAAAGACGTAAAATAGATAAGCTGATTAAATTTGGTTTCATCGACACCTTCAGAAAATTCCATAAAAATGGGGGTCATTACACTTGGTGGCCTCGTGCTTATGATGCTAGGAAGAGAAATATTGGGTGGAGAATTGATCACATTTTCATTTCAAGAGGTTTGGAGGATAAATTGAAGGATGCCTTCATCCTATCAGAAGTTAAGGGATCTGATCACTGCCCTATAGGTGTTGAATTAAATTTTAATTATTGATAACCTTTTGAATTATTGAAGGAGTGAGTACTTAATTACTTATTTATTTTTCTTTAAGTTTCTCCACCCTCTCAATAAAGTCTTCTCTTATTGGATAAAATATGTCAAGCATTATGAATGGTTCATCTCCTAATGCAATATCACTATGAGGGACATTGGCTGGAACACAGTAGAAATCACCTTTCTTAACTATCCGCTCTTTATCACCTAGCCTCAAAATTGCTTTCCCACCATAAACCATGCCGACTTGCTCATGGGGATGAGAGTGAAGCGGTACACTGTGGCCTGGCAGAGTAATGTTAAGAACCATCATCATCCTTTCACCATGAAGTCCAGTTAAAACAATAGTTTCTAAACCCTCCATTTGAGTGAATCTTGGAGCCTTATCTAAATCAATAAAATATGGAATTTTTTATCATATTTTACACTGAGATTAGAAAACCCTTAATCCTTATAATTTTAATGTCTAAATTCCATTGCATTTCATGTAGATATTATAGAGTTTTTGCTAAAACTACATGTTTACCTTTAATCTCATGATTAACTTCATTTATAATGCTTTCCCTATAAACTTCATCTTCTATGTACATTTGTATTTTATTGAAGCCTAGCTGCTTTGCCCTATAAAAGATCGCCTTCAAAATTTTATTGATTTTCTCTAGATTAAGTGTCCATAGGATTAATCTGGCCTCTCTTCTCTTCCGCCATAAATTTTCAATAACATATACTGCTTCAAGATCTAATATTTGTCCTTCTTCAATTTTCATTCTAGCTTCTTCCACAGCATATAGCCATTGGTTCTTAATCCACACCGTATATGCTGACTCTATTCTTGGACTTATAAGATACATTTTCTTCACCTTATCATAGCCCTCTGGGAGTTCAAATATGAATTGATGATCTCCTATGGGAATTATATGACTTGAAAGATCTATTACTACGTGAACTATTTTGAATGCTATTTTATCTAATCCAACCTTCTTATAGAATGGTATTGCTTTTTCTTCAGGCCATACACTTAATGTATCACAGTTGTTTCCAATGGCTATTTGAAGAGCCTTATTTATTAGTGCCCTACCTACTCCTCTCCCCCTATAATTCCTATGAACCCACAGAATGTCTATGAAGGCAGATTTTCCAAGAACTCCCATCTCTTCTCCTATGTAAAGTTCTAGCTCTCCAACAATTCTACCATCAATTTCAGCAACCAATGGATATTGATTATTAATTAACAAGTAGTTCAAGTGTATTGAGCATGTTTCAATACTCATCCATGGACCACCGTGAGACCAACGCTCTTCAACGCTCAATTCCTCATAACTAGCCTCCACACGTTTCCCATCAACTTCCTTATACCATTTAACAACACCAGAACAATTTACGTCAACAATACCTTTAACGTCATCTAAAGACGCCTTCCTAACAACTATCCCCATTATCAACACCTTCACATATAATTGTCTAAATTTATACAACTTCTCATCATTAATTTAACCTTATATTCTCTAAATTACATCATATTATTTTTCTAACTTTTAGTAGATGTTATTATCCTTGAAGGATACTGAAAATCACTAAAATTGGTAAATCTCCCGGCAGAGACTTCAGGCTCAAGATTTGGATATTGGAGTTGATGATGAAGTTCTAATTCTGATGACAACTATAAACAACTTAAAAATTGGAGATTTAGATTTCTTGAATAACTAGCCTTCACTCATTTTCCATGACTACCAATATGGTAGTAAAAATAATATACTACCAATATGGTAATAATTATTGGTAATTATGAGTAGACATGTCACTGTATCCGCTAAAATCCCCATAGAGCTTAAAAGGAAAATTGTTGAGTTTGGAATAAATGTAAATCAACTAATACGAAGAGCATTAGAGGAGGAGGTTAAAAAAAGAGAAATAGAAAGACTAAAGAAAATGGCCATGGAAATAAAAAAGGTACTTGAGAAAATTCCAGAGGAAGAGTTGGTTAAAATAATCAGGGAAACGAGGGAAACTAGATGAGCTATATTTTTGATGCAAGCGCTCTTCTCAATCTAATTAGAAGAGCGGGCTCTAATGCCATTGAAATTGTAAAGGAAAACTACATTCTAGACCTTACTATCTATGAAATAGGTAATGCCCTATGGAAGGAAGCCATGCTTCTTAAGAGAATAAGTCTAGAGGAAGCTGTCAAAACAATAAGTTTCATAGGAAATTTAAGGAAAATATTAAGAGTAAAAAGCTTATCTGATGAGGATCTCCTCCTCAAGGTGTTGAAGATATCATTACAACAAAAAATAACCTTTTACGATGCAGCTTACGTAACAATAGCTCAAAATCGAAAATTAACCTTAATAACAGATGACTCTAAACTTATAAAAACAGCTAAAAAACTGAGAGTTAAAACTAAAACAAGTAGTATGCTTATAAGAGTTTAAAGTAGCTAGTATGCTATCATATAGATGGCCATGAAGCCCAACCATAACCTGGAGGCCAATTTAATAGTAGAAATGGAAGTGAGCTTAAAATCAATATGATGAGGTAAATTATGAATGTAAAGGCTATCTCCTTAAGATTTTCCGGATAGCTTTTCTTAATGACTAGTTTAACCGGCCAACTTATTATGTTTGAAACTGCTTTTGGAAGAGGAATTAAGAATGGAGTTTTACTCCGATATTTAAGGTAATCCTCTCCAAGCTTATTTATCATTGAAGCCTCCTCCCTTAAAGCTATAGCAATTATTGTCAAGGTCGAGATTATCCAAGGTAGACTTGGCCCCGGATTATAGCCTCCCCTAGGAAATGGATTAAGAGTGCCTAGCAACATTAAACCATAACTCCAAATTATGAAGCCTAAATATTGAGGATGCCTTGAATACTTGTAAATCCAAAAATCAATTAAATTTAAACCATTAAATTTACCGTATAACCAAGCAGTGAAACCTAAAATTAATATAAGGTATCCAAGCCCCATCATCATGCATGAAAATGGTATTCTAACATCAACTCCAATAAGTGCGAATAAATAAACCACAATCATATATGGCAAGTAAGCTACATCCCCTAACTTTAACAATCTAGGATCATAATCTAGTAATGGTATCCAAAGAACTCTCAATATACCCAATCCGGCCAAAAAGAACATTGAAAATGCAAAGTATCCAAAAACAGGAAGAAACAAGGTTAAGGAACCTAAAAATGATAAACCAATTCTATCAACTAAAAAGCCCAATAAAATTAGAGTAATAACAATGCAAAAGCAAACATAGCCTATCGGCCTCACAAAACTCATAAACTCCCTAATACGCTCAAATTGAAAACCCAAATCGGGAAAATAATTAATTAATACCCCGTTAACAAAAAAAGTCAAGCTTAAAGTAGCATAAGTTAAGGCAATAGCAAATATAACTGACAAAAGAAGTGAAGTCCACTTTAACTTACTCATGACAATTCACTAATAACGGTATATTATATCCTAAACTTAATACTATATCTTTGAACATGTATTCAAATGAATAGAACACCATAAATTCTAAAGCTTTGAGGAAGGTGTGTACATGACGTTCCCCACAAAATATTATATAGGAAGTTATTAATGTTAATCAAATGAGAATGCAATGAATATTGAATTAATTGAAGCTAAAATTAGAGAAATTAATGAATCTATCGATTTACTCAACAAAATAACGGAGAAAAATTTTGACAAATTAACAATTTATGAAAGACTGTCAGTAAGATATTTAATAATACAAGCCATTGAAGCATCAGCAAGCATATGTATGCACATTCTATTAAAAGCTTTCAATGAGAGAGCTGAAGGGTATCCACAATGTTTCACTAGACTAGGCAAGAAGGGTGTTATTCCATCAGAATTAGCTGAAAAACTGGCATCAGTAACTAGACTTAGAAACCTACTAGTGCATAGATACTGGGAGATAGATGACTGGAGAGTGTATAAGTCAGTTAAGAAAGGATTGAGTGATTTCAATGACTTTATAAATTATATTAGAAAGTTTCTCGAAGTAGGGAGATATCATGAAGCATGAATTTAAGTTTTATGAGTTTAAGGGGAATGAAAAAGCTGAGCTAATAGCAAAGCTAGAGGAAATTTTATTGAATGATGATGAAATAATCTTTGCATATCTTTATGGAAGCTTCATAGAAGAACGGGAATTTAGAGATATAGACTTGGCAATATGGCTTAAGAATCCTAAAAAAGCTTTCCAATACACCGTTAACATATCCACTAAACTTCAAATCAAACTAAACATACCCATAGACATACATATACTAAATGAAGCACCATTACCTTTCAAATACTACGTCTTCACATGTGGAAAACTAATTCACTCAAAAAATGAAGGCTTCAGAATAGAAATTGTAAATCAAACATTAAGAATGTACTTCGACCTAAAACATTTGTATGAAAATTCAAAATAAAATTATAAGATGTAATTTTAATTACAATTTAAGTATCCTCAAGATAATCAAACTTCTACTATAAATATATCAAACTTTAAAAAGAGTATAATCTAATTGAAGAGATTGATGGTTAATTGCCACCAAGATTTCTTGAAGAGAAGAGCACTTGCCTTCCTAGAAAGTGCAAAAAGCGACTTTAAACGGGGGAGCTACGACTTGGTCCTATTTCATGTAGAGCAATTTGTACATTTATATCATAAAAGCATTTATTATTCCATGGTAATATGTCCTCAGGTGATTTAAATGTTAAGAGCTAGAGTCGATGAGGGGCTAGAGCGTAGATTTAGGGAGTTAGCTATGAAGAGATTTGGATATATGAAGGATTCTATTAGTAGAGCTGCTGAGGAAGCCATTTTAAATTGGATTTCCATGGTTGAAGGTGAAGATTTAGAGTTTGAAGGATATCCAGTTGAAGTCATAGATGGAATTCTCTCAGACGTTAAAATTGATTCAGTCGAACTTCAACATAAAGTTAAGGATATTTGGCTTTTAAGGGTTGTTAAAAATTGTATCTAGTTGTCACCAGTATTTTCCTTGAAGTAATGCTTTCGAGGAAGAGAAAGGAGGAATGCAAACCTTCTTTTAAGAATGCTTAGAGATGGAAAATTAAAAGGAATTGTAACAGATTTCACCATACCCTCTATAATAGTATTGCTAGATAATTTTGGAAAATTAGATTTATTAGAAAATTTCTTTTAAGTCTAACAGCCTACAAGGGACTATACATATACACTACATCCCTAGTAGACGAAGTGAAAGCCATTAACATAAGTCGAAAAATAACCTCGACATTGACGATGCAATCCAATACTCAGTAGCCCAATAAAAGCTAAAGCAATAATATCCTTCGACAAACACTTCGACAACCTAAAAATACCCAGAATGGAACCAAAACAAATAATCGAATCTCTCTAAAATACATAAGCTCACCTATATCTCTCTTTTGCGTTTAAGAATCTTAGCGACATTATTTATATGGAAATTATATTTAAAAAATAAAATTGAAATTTTATTCATAATACCACTCATAATATACATTATAGTGTATCTCGTAGTTCGCTGTAGGATTCCATACTGAATGCGAATAGCGAGCTGGATACGACCAAGTATAACTTGTATCCCAAGCCGGCGTCTCAGAATAAAGGTGATATGCATACCGAATTAATGGATCATCCCAATTCCATAATCCCACACCAATACGAGGAGTACCATCTGATCCACTCAAAACATTCCAATATGTAACGCTCTCAAAGACAGCAGTACCTTCAATATAAAACTTTATATCACAATAAGCATAGCCCGGAGGCAATGTTACTTCATAATGATACTGCCACAATGGCTCAACACTATTAACACTATTATCATAATCGGGAAGAGGGCCACGATCGTATATTGCTATAAGTATTTCTTTAACATCATGTATTATAACAGTGGGATAATGCCCTGTCCTAGGATCCCTTATTATTTCCATATCTGCTTCAACTATCTTGGTTAAGAAACCAAATCCATGGCCTGGATACTTTTTTCTAAGAGTTCTAAAATTTTTCTTAATGTACTTTGATCAACAATTTTTCCATAGTACTTTTTGATTTCATCATCTGTAACTAGCCTTGGATAATCACTTGCATAAACCCATTGAAAACCTATGCATGATAAAATTAAAATTAAAGACATTGATAATAGAATGATATTTCTAATCCTCAAAAATAACCACCCATAAATCTACTTCGTCAGAGAAATATATAAATTTTTATTTAAATATTTTTTAATAAAACTGAAAAATAAAAATATAGAGAGAATGTATAAAAATTCATAGACAAACAAGTAGAAGTATTAAATATGAAATTAATATTTTAATCTTATCTTTATTTGCAAGAATAGGGTTCTATGTTTTCAGAGTAATTGTAAATTTTAATTATGCTGCTGACAAAAGTGGAGTGAGTTTATTTCATGATTCATATTTGGAGATTAGTTCACTACTAGAAATTACTTTTATGTATTTGGATGCTTTACTTCTAAGTTTCTGATCGTCAGTTACAAGTGTAAATTTATTTTTCACGGCGACATATAGATATGCTGCGAATAGAGTCAAATTCTCTTTAGAAGCTAAATTAAAGATCCTTCTTTCTACGCCCTTTATAGACATTAACTTAATCACATTGAATACGCTACTTATAATATCTAAGAATAATAGTGCAGTATTCCCATCAAGTCTCTTCAATAATTGATACTCCTTCCATATGGCATTAAGAGATTCATAGAGGACTAAGTCAATTGTTACTCCATTAGAAAACGGCTTAACTATCCCTTTCTTAATTAAATTTACAATTGAAGTAGCATCAAAAAGATACAAAGTTACTTCCTCTCCCTATCTTCACGTATAATCCTGACAATTTCCTCGTCAGATATATGACTGACCTTCCTGCTTAACTCCTTAGCTTTTTCCTCAATCTCTTTGAGCATTCGCCTTTTAACCTCCTCCTCTAAAGCCTTCCTAATGATTTGGCTAGGCTTAATACCATACTTATCAAGCAATTGCCTTAACTTACGAGGGATCTTAGCAGAAACAGTAACATAGCTCATTAAACCACCTAAATACTACATTAAGGTAGACCTTAATGAGGTTTACCATGATGTAATACTTTGAATTTTATTCCTTCACTTCTATGCTTCAGATTACAAATGCTAATTAGAATCATCTAAATTGAAATAATCAACTTCATAACAATTCGATAAGATCTTTCCATCCACACAAAACTTCAAACTTTCACAGTATAAAAATAAAAATAAGGAAATATGAAAATATGTTCATGGAGTATGTTGTTTGCTGGATAGCTAACTTAATTTAAATAGGCTGGTTGCAGCCTTGGCTATGGGAGGTATCATTGTAGCGTTTATCTTCTTGGCATCTGTATTGATAGCTTTATTTCTATGTTTAGTTTTCAATGTTAGAATTGAGAGAATACCTCTTTACTTAGCTCTCAGCATCATGTTGAGTATAGGTATATTTGGAGGATTCATCTTCCTATATCCACTTGTTTACGTTAGTGATGTTGATATACAATTGCCAGATGGAAAAGGAAAAACTTATTGTCTTTGGAGTCATTATTCACGCGTATACGTCAATATTTCATCATCACTTGATCCTATGCATGTTGAAATAATAATTGATGGAGAAACAGTCCTTAATGAAACATCAACCTACCATGTAAAATTTGAGAGATATCTTGGATTTGGCTATCATAGACTTACCATCAATATAATTAATCCTAAATCACAAGGAACAGGAGTACCAATAGTGGTGAAGGGAGTTATTCGCATATACCGTTTCTAGCATTTAAATTATGTTCTATTTCTAGTACAATTTTAAACTTATTTAATTGGGATTCGAGTGAAATGTTGAGTACTCTTACCTGAGTTTACAATTGGAGACCGGTGATTTGAGTAGGTTCGCAATTTACATTGCTGAGAAGTAGGTGTGTTAGTGCGGTAAAAATTTATCTACAATAGTAATGCAGATTATTTTACCTCTGTTGCCTTGGATTGGGATTTATGAGCTTAAGGATGGAAGTGTAGTTAAAGTTGCTGTAGTGAATCTTGTAGATTCACCAGAATTACAATAACATTACTAAATACTTTCACCTACATTACGATTCAAAATGCTTAACCCATAAATGATCTATTATCAATTTGTTCTTAATTGTCAAGTTTAAAGCTTTACTCTTAAAGAATTAAATGATGGCTTTGAATTATCATGTCCTCGAATGTTAGCTCAATTGAAGTAGTGAGATGTGTATCTACGTGGGTATTTGAAATTTAGATTAACTATTTATATAGGTTAACAAATAGTTTACTTAATGTGGATTCCAAGATGGCTTGGAGAAGCGTATGCTAAATTATATGTTGAATTTGGTTGCAGTCCGTTTAAATTTAGGGATGCAATGTCGGTTTTAAGTTTAAATGAAAATAGGGTGAAGGTTATTTTAAGTAAGCTTCACACAAAGGGTATTTTAACTCTATTTGATAGGGGTAGACCGAGGATTTATAGGTTAATTTCACCTGAAAACTTTCTTTTGCTTGCATCGGGGAAGGTTAGGAAGATTGAAGTTAGACAGGAGAGATATGTTCCATTAATATATGCGTGTTATGGGGCTTTAAGTGAGGCTGTAAATTTAGCTTCACTAGTATTATTTGGATCTGTAGCTAGAGGAGATGCGTCCAAGAATAGTGACTTAGACTTACTTGTAATTTCAGATGATTTTGAGGGTAGTTTGGGGAGGAGAGTTGAATTTCTGGTTAGAAGAGTTAAGCCAAGGTTGAGTGGGGAATTAAGCCTTTTGAGAAGATATGGCTACAACACTTTCCTAAGCTTTTATCCCTTAAAATGTATTGAAGCTAAAAGATTTCCAATAATTCTACTTGATGTTATCTGGGATGGAAAAATAGTATATGATAAGGATGGCTTTTTCGAGAAATTGGCTCTAGAATTTAAATCTAAGTTAATGAAGTTTGGAGCAAAGAGGGTGATGATGAAAGGGGGTTGGTATTGGATTTTGAAGGACCAGTATGAGCCATTAGAGGTGCTTCCGCTTGAGTAGACTAATTAAACTTGCAAGTTCATATTTAAAGCAAGCTTCAAGTAGGCTTAAAGATGCAAGAGAAGCCTTAGAAGAAGGAAACTATCCATATGCCTTAAGATTAAGTCAGGAGTGTGTAGAGTTATCTTTAAAGGCAGCATTGAGACTTGTAGGAGTTGAATATCCAAAGGTTCATGATGTATCAGATGTTTTAATAGAGGTTAGAAGTAGATTTCCAGAATGGTTTAAAAGAGAGATAGATCTCATGGCTGATGCCTCAACAGTACTAGTAGCTAAAAGAGAATTGGCCTTCTATGGTGGAGAAGAAGATCTTCTAACACCAGAAGAAGTTATAAGTAGGGAGGAAGCTGAAGAGGCAGTATTTTTTGCAGAGAAAATATATCCTCTATGTAAGAAACTTCTATTCCTCCATAAATCTAGTAATGCTTAATTTTAAGGAGCTTAAATTTACATGTTGTATAATGGTTGGGCGTAGGTCAATATAAATTGGTTAATTAATAATACTTAATGGTGAGATGTATGTGCTGTTGTTGTAAGAGGAAAGAGAGAAGAAAAGGAAAGTACAAGTAAACAGTAGAGTTACCTTTTAATATCCCTACAGTAGGGAGTAATACGAACTCCTCATACACTTCAATCCCTACAATACTATCAATTGTATTTCAACCTCAACAGTCACCAAATAAAAACCTAACCTAAAATGCACTATTAAATTTCAATTAAGTGTAATGGTTTCAAGGCATTCTATAATGTGACTACCCTATTGACGTTGAGATTTGATAAAGTTATACAAACAAGCAAATAAATTTGTTCATTTCTTTAACTGTTTTTAAAGTTTAATGAATTTTTTAAAAGTTATATTTATAAATTGACAATGAATTTTATGATGTTTGTAAAGTAATCTAAAGAATTGAAAGTATTTAGTAGTTATATTTAAATCTACTAGAACGAACAGTCGCAAGGGATAAAAAATTCCATGTCCTTGGCTTAAAAAGGAAGATGGAAAATATTATTGCACCGCAACTACACCGCCAACAGAAGTTGACGTTAAAAAGGAAATCTGCCTATTTCCACAATCAGCAATCGATCCAACCAGACCGCACTCTCAATGTAAAAGATGGAAACCACCATAAACTTTTTTCTTCCTTTTTTATGAAAAGGTAGATTAAAATATAAGATTTCACTCCCGCACTTCTCGTGTAGATTAAGGGAAGCAGAAGGATGTTGCAGATGCCATAATCCTAGAAGATCTTCTCTTAAAAGGCGTTCTTAAAGTGATTAACCAAAGGATAAAAGCTTCTAGAAGCCTGCTAAATACAATAGGCCTTCACAAAGCTGAGCAGAAATTCTAGCCATAGCCTAGGGTGGAGATGAGAAGAATTAAATATGTAAATCAATTAATCTGATGTCGGAAATGTTTATATTTAAAGTATACAATTATTGTTTGCAGGTAATGTATTATGAGTACTGTTATTAGCATTAGAGTTTCAAAAAGACTTAAGGAATTAATGGATAAGTGTGAAAATGTTGATTGGAGCGAGGAGGTTAGACAATTTATTGCTAGGAGGGTGAGGGAAGTTTTAATGGAAGCCTATCTTAAGGCCGCCCGTAATGCACGTAGGCAATTATCAAAGTTACAAGTACCAGTTGATAAGTTGATTCGTGAGGATAGGGAACGTGAGCATTAAAAGTATTGTTGCTGATAGCTCAGCTCTCTTCGCATTATTCTTCCCAGAGGACTATAGTGACTGGTGTGAAAATGAGGTTAAAAAATATAGTGAAATCCACATACCCGAGCTAGCCTTCCTAGAAACAAGTAATGCCGCTTGGAAGAGAATAGTGATGTTTAAACAGCCAAGCAACATTGTCCTAAAGAATCTCAAATTACTTCATGAATTCATGAGAAACATATGCATAACTCATAGAGACCTAGACTACATTCAGGAAGCCATTAAACTATCAATAAAACTTAAAGTAACAGTTTATGACGTACTATTCCTATCATTAGCAGAGAAGTACGGCGTAAAACTATTAACTATTGATAGAGAACTTGTAGAAAAATTGAAAGAGATAAATCAAGAATATAGGGTTTTAAGTCCATGGCTAAACTAGTCAATCTAAAGTTAGATTCAATAAATTCTGAAGCCATCTACATGTAAATGAATGCTAAATACATTTTAAAATCCAGGATTTCAATCTACTGCTGTAATCCTAATGTTGGTTATTTTATAGCTAATTTAACGACTTTTACATAAGCATCTACATAGATTTTAAGCTTAGTTAGAATAGTTTATTATTAATAATAATAATGAGGTGAATTTACTATGCATAGAGCTAGGTATGTTAAAGATTATTATGAAGCAATTGCTCTAGATGAGGATAAACGTCTATTTAGAGATGCTTATCATAGACTTGAATTTATTATTACACTCCATTA
>JANZKD010000040.1 GCA_025061245.1 Candidatus Culexmicrobium profundum | reverse complement strand
TTGATGGCATTTATTTGACGGGATTGATAGCAGCTGCATTAACATTAATCATGACTTAGGCTATTACACTTATGCCTAATTATTTTAAAGTATACCGCGTATTATTCTGTGATAATTATGCAATCGCTATTGAGCACTCTTAAAGTTAGAGGCTTTCAGTTAAAAAATAGAATTGTAATGCCTCCAATGGCCACTGAACTTGCAACAGAAGAAGGACACGTCACAGATGAGTTAATAGAACACTATGTTAATAGATGCAAGTATTTAGGATTACTAATAATAGAACACTCCTATGTTTCAATAGAAGGAAAAATTTCTCCCAGACAACTAGGAATATATAATGATAAGCTAATTGATGGATTAAAGCAACTAGTAAATGAAGTACATAAATATATGAAGCCAGTAGTTATTCAGATAAATCATGGCGGCGGGAAAGCTTCCAGTAAAATTACTGGCATAAAGCCGATAGCACCATCACCAATAATGGTTCCGGGAGGAGTTGAAGAACCAAAAGAAATGACTTTAGAAGATATTGAAAGAGTGTTAGAAGCCTTTGAAAAAGCTGCAAAAAGAGCAATTGAAGCAGGTTTTGACGGAGTTGAAATACATGGTGCCCACGGCTTCCTACTAAATCAATTCACATCACCAATAACAAATAAACGACTAGACGCATATGGAAGAACCATGGAGGGCAGATTTCGATTTCCACTTGAAGTTGTGGAAAAAATAAGAAAGGTCATTGGAAACAAATTATTGCTTTATAGACTTGGAGCAGATGACATGATGCCTGGAGGCCTAACTATAAAAGAAAGTAGAATATTTGCAGCAAAACTCGAAAGCTTAGGAGTAGACATAATAGATGTTTCAGGAGGACTTTGCGGCTCAAGACCAGCCCATTTAACTGGACAAGGATACTTCATACCATTAGCTGAAAAAATAAGAGAAGTAGTAGAAATTCCAGTAATAGGAGTGGGGGGAATAAAAGACCCAGAATTTGCTGATAAGGTCATTAGAGAAGGAAGAGTTGACTTAGTGGCTATTGGAAGAGAGATGTTAAGGGATCCGAAATGGGCAGAGAAAGCCGTCAATAAGCTTAAAGGAAAGTAATGGTGAAAGAATGCAAGTAAAACTACCCTACGGAAAAGGGTGGATTCTTTTAAATATAAAAGAAGCGGAAACCGTCCAGTCCAAAGAAACAAGATCCATTAAAAATCCAAGAAGGAAACTATTAGAGAGCTTAAATTCCCCAATAGAAAGCGAATCATTGAGGAAAGTAGTTAGAAAAGCAAGTAAAATACTAATAGTAACACCAGATAAAACAAGGGCATTTCCATCAAAGATCATTCTTCCACCCATATTAGAAGAAATAAGAAGAGTGAATAAAGACGCATTAATAAGAATATTAATTGCAACAGGTCTCCATAAACCTCATAATAGAGATGAAATTATTGAGCTATTGGGGAAGGAAATCTATCATGAATATGAAGTCAAATGCCATGATGCATTAAATAATTCATTTTTAACGAATCTAAATAAGCATACAAGTTACAGTACACCAATAATTGTCAACAAGGAAATTTATAACCACGACATTATAATAGGGTTAGGATTAATTGAACCGCATTTCTTTGCAGGATACTCTGGTGGAAGAAAGATTATTCTACCAGGAATTGCCGGTGAACAAGCTATTTATAATAATCATTGCTACAAAATGATAGCTGACCCAAAATCTAGATATGGAATTCTAAATGGAAACCCAATCCACGAGGATATGATTGAATTTATGAAGAAAACGAAATTAGATTTCATAGTAAATGTAACCTTAAATAAAAAATTTGAAGTAACAGGATTATTTTCAGGCCACCCAGTCAAAGCACATATTGAAGGGGTAAAAGTTCTAGAAAAAGAAGTAAAGGTTAAAGTTAAGGAGAAAAGTGACATTGTAATTACAACCAATGGGGGCTATCCATTAGATAGGAATCTCTACCAAGCAGTTAAGGGAATGGCAACTGCGGAATTAATAGTGAGGAATGGTGGGGTAATAATAATAGCCGCTGAATGTAAAGATGGTTTAGGAGGACATAATGAATTTTATGAAATAGTTTCAGAAGCAGAAAATCCAGATGAAATTATTAACAAAATAAAAGCAGAAGAACCCATCAAGGATCAATGGGAAGCACAAATTCTGGCAAGAATACAGAAGAAAGCATCAATTATAATTATAAGTGAAATGAAGAGGAAAATAATTGAAGAAATGCACATGATAGCATCTAGAAACATCTATGAAGCCTTGGAAGAAGCGGAGAAAATAGTTAAGAAAGCGAGACCGAAAATAACCATAATACCTGAGGGCCCATATATAATACCACAATTAAATATTCTCAATTAGTTTTCCGCTTCATCCTTTTTTCAATCATCTCTACAAGCTTTTCTTCTTCTAATGCATGTTTTTCCTCATGCGTTAATTCCTCAGGTAGCCAATCTGGTTTAGACTTATTCTCAAAATAGGATCTTATAGCTCTTCTAAGTGCTCCAACAGCCAAAACACCACAATGATACTTAATTGAGGGCAGACCTCCAAGCTCCTCTGAAATATCTCTCCACGAAATATTCCAAGCCTCCTTAAGAGTTTTACCCTTAATCATCTCTGTCATTATACTTGCAGCTGCAATATTTGCTGCACAACCATAACTCTCAAAGGTTGCTTTCTTAATCACCTGTGCCTCTTCATCAATTTTTAGATAGATAGCAATCATATCACCGCAAGCTAAGCTTCCAGTTACAGCAACAACAGTTGCATCTTCCATTCTCCCCATATTCTTTGGATTTCTAAATAACTCTAACACTTTAGGTCCATAGGGTAAAGGAATACGAGTCGACATTACTTACTCCTCCGGCTTTAGTGGACTAAGAGATCTTATTCTACTTATAGCTTGAGGAAATTGACTTAACACATATTTAACGTCTTCTATAGTATGCATTGGTGTAACTTTCATAAGAACACTTCCATGTGCTTCCTCATGTTTTCTTCCAATAGCCAATAAAACGTGACTTGGCTCCAATAATCTACTTGTACATGCACTTCCACTAGAAACATATATTCCCCGCATGCTCAATTCAATTGTAAGTGCTTCACCTTCACAATAAAGAAAACTTACATTAACATTATCAGGCGCACGTCTATCCCCTTTAGGTCCATTTAACAGGGTATAAGGTATATTTTCAAGTAGACCATCAATCAAGTCATCTCTAAGAGAACGCATGTGAAAAACGAAAGTATCAAAGTTATTTCGTATAATTTCAATGGCTTTTGCAAAGCCTGCAATTGCAGGAATGTTCTCCACACCTGGCCAAAGCCTCTGAGTGCTCAGCTGACCATAAATTACAGGTTCAAGTTTTATTCCTTCCTTAATATAGAGCACGCCAACCCCTTTAGGTCCATAAACTTTATGTCCACTGAAAGTTGCTAAGTCAACACCCAATCTATCTACATCAAAATTAATTTTACCTAATGCATCAGCAGCATCAGTATGAAAAATAGTTTGAGGATTCTTATCCTTAACAATTTCAACTAAACCCCTAATATCTTGAATAGTTCCAATCTCATGATTAACTGCTGCAATACTCACAAGTAAAGTATCCTTATCAACTGCATTTGAAAGAGAATCTACATTAATGAAACCGTACTCATCAACAGGAATTTTAACAACCCTATAACCATAATTCTCCAGCTTTTCAGCAGGAAAAATCACACTAAAATGCTCAATACTTGAAACAATAATTTTCTTGCCACGATTTTTATATGCTCTAGCGAGACCTGTAACAGCTACGTTATTAGCTTCAGTTCCACTATGAAAATAGGCTATTTCATCAACTGAAGAATTTATGAAATCAGCAAGAATCTGAGTTGATTTAAATATCTTCTCATATGACATCCAACCAATTTTATGAGTAATTGACGGATGACCATATCCAGTTTCCCTATAACAAGAAATCATTTCCTCCAAAGCTTCTGGAAAAATCAGCCCAGAATTTTCAGAGTCAAGATAAACTTCCCTTTTAGGTTTCCCATGAATTTCTATTAGATCTTTAACGCTTCTAATTATATCAGTCATAGCTGCACATCCAGTTAAATTAACATGGACATTAGAATATTAATATGTAATGTCCGCAAAAAATATAACAATGTTATATATAAAGATTTTCACTGCTAATTTGATAAATATGAGGAAGCCAAATATAGCGATAGCTATAAATGAAAAATGAATTAGGTGGAAGGTTGCATGAATGTAAATCTCATAAGAAAAGATTTCCCAATTCTAGAGAAAACAATTAACGGTCATAAATTAATATACTTTGACAATGCAGCTTCAAGCCAAAAACCAATTCAAGTTATTGAAGCAATAAGAAAATTCTACCTTGAAGAATACTCTAATGTTCACCGAGGCGTACACACTCTTAGTCAAAGAGCATCTGAATTATATGAAGAAGCAAGAAGCATAGTCGCCAAATTCATTAGTGCCGAAGAAAATGAAATAATATTTGTAAAGAATACTAGTGAAGCAATAAATTTAATTGCCTATTCATGGGCCCTACAAAACTTAAATAGAAATGATGAAATACTGACAACATTAATGGAGCATCATAGCAACATAACTCCATGGATAACACTATCAAAAATCAAAGATCTACGCGTAAAGTTTACTAAAGTCAAGTCAAACGGTGAATTGGACTATGAGGATTTAGAATCAAAGATAACCAATAAAACTAAGCTAGTTACAGTTACACAAATGTCCAATGTCGTTGGAACCATTAATGACATTAAGAGGATAGCTAAAATAGCACATGAACACGACGCTCTAGTGCTAGTCGACGGAGCACAATCAGTTCCCCACATGCCAGTTGATGTAAAGAAGTTAGATTGCGACTTCCTTGCATTCAGCGGTCACAAAATGCTTGGACCAACAGGTATAGGTGTGCTTTATATACGAGGAGAAATTCTTGAAAAATTAAATCCAACTATGAGCGGTGGAGGAACAATAAAGAATGTGAAATGGAAGGAAGCAGAGAAAACATGCATAATCGATTGGGCAATTGGACCCGAAAAATTAGAAGCAGGAACACCAAACATAGGAGGAGCAATTGGATTAATGGCAGCAATAGAATATCTAAACAAAATTGGAATGGAAAATGTAAGGAAACATGAATGTGAATTAGTTGAACATACAATTAAGAGATTCAATGAATTAGAGAAAACTAAGCTCTATGGACCACTCAATCCTAAGATAAGGGGAGGAATAATATCATTTAGCGTAGGAGAACTCGACTCACATCAAGTTGCATTAATACTAGATCAATTTGGAATAGCAGTAAGAAGCGGCTATCACTGCGCACAACCATTACACCAAATCCTAGGAGCAAAACAAGGAACTGCAAGAGCAAGCTACTACATATATAACACTCGTGAGGAAATAGATAAAATGATTGAAATATTAAAGAAAGTGGAGGAAATAGCATAGTGATTAAAGAATATGTAAAACAGATAACCAGAGGATGTGGAGAAAAAGCCAATTTTATATTAACATTAAAATGGGAAACAAAAAATGAAGCAATAAAGAAAATTCTAGAGAAAAGCAGTAAAAGCCAAAATTTAGGAGGATTGTTTATTAGAGCTTTAATAGAAAACATTGAATTCAACATATACACTACAGGAAAAGTGTTGATTAAGGGAATTGAAGATGAAGATAAACTAAACAACCTACTCAAGGAAATTTTCACTTAGAAACAATTCAACTGTAAGAAGGGCTTATTCAAATATTTATAATAAAGCTACACATCTAAGCATGCTAAGAAAATGCTCACAGGAACTGCTAATGGATCTAAATTAAATAACCTACCAGTAAGATATATTGTGTCTTTTATTTTACCGATAACTCTTCTTCTCACTTTAGGTTTTGATTTCACTTCAATTCCAAAAATCTTATCATCAATTAGAACAACGACATCTATTTCAAGTTTATTTTTCCAATATCCTACTCTATACTTCCTAGCAATATGTGATGCAACAATGCTCTCTATAACAGCAAATTTATCTGGTCTTTTAGTTAAACACCACTCTGAAAAAACTTGATATAGAAATGGATCGGTTAAATGAACTTTTTTCCCTTTAGTATAATTTAGTATTCCTCTATTCGGATCAAAGTAATATAATACCTTAACTAAAAATAATTTTTCAAATAAATCGATATAGTGAAAAACTGTTTTATGTGAACGTATCTCAAATTCTTTTGCCACATTATTCCAAGTTATAATCGAAGGTGATTTTTCAATAATTGCCTTTAAAATTCTTTTAGCTAAACTCTCATTTCTCTTTAGCTTTATCAAATCACCTCTCAGCCAACTTATATAAACTTCTTTCACTTCATTCAAAATATAACCATGTTCCAAAAGAGATCTTACAGCTAAAGGGAAACCACCACACTTCAAATATAATTCAAATAAATCATTTAACTCCTCAATCCACGGCCTCATTTTAAAGCATTTATCTCTGATCTCTGTGACATTCAAGTCTTTTATTTTCTCTATCTTATCGACTAATCGGTCGTCAGCAATTTTTATGAACTCTCTAAAAGATAATGGGTACATGATAAAATCCTTTCCTTTACCTCTTCTACCTGGAAAAGTTTCTATCTCACCTCTTGCATATAGGCTGAGTGAACCAGTTAAAACTACTACATCATTCTCCAACCTACCAGTATCAATCCAAAGCTTAATTGTCCGAAACCATTCTCTTGGAAATGTTATCTCATCCAGAAAAATGTAGGAGGTCTTAATTCCCTCAGCTTTTTTAATCTTAAAATATTCACTTAACACTAGGTCAAGTTCCTTATAATCTGCAAGTTGATCACACCTATAATAAAAAATCGACCTGGGATTCACATTCTTATCTAACAGTTCTCTAATTAACAATTTTAGTAGAGTAGTTTTACCTACCTGTCTTGGTCCAATAATAAAATGCAAAGAGAAGGGTACTAAGTTGATTTTCCTAATTAAACTTGGAACCCATTTTACTTTACTATTAAGCCATTTCCTATAATCGCTATCTTCTTTAAGAAAATCTTTTCCCTTCCACCAAGGATTGTGAGATTCAATCATATTGATATCTAGAATACCAATTATTTAAAAATATTTTGATAAACAGAATACCAATTTCGATTTAATCATCTCCATCAAACTATTAGATTCAACAATACTAGGTTTCCCAATACTCTCTTGTCTCCAGATATTCTTTCACTCAGCGAACCATATATTTAACTTCTTGTAGAAGTATATTTCTTAACAAACTCCAACAATTTGTTTAGAGTAACCTTACTAATCACATGCTCAATTGCACAAGCATCCTTTTCAGCAATTTCAGCAGGTACGCCTAGAACATTAACAAGGAAATTTAATAGATTTACATGTTTTCTATAGATTTCCTTGGCTAATAATTCCCCCTTATCTGTAAGTTTAATAAAACCATATCTTTCATGTATTACTAACCCGGAACTCTTCAATCGCAATATAGCCTCACTTACACTTGAACTCTTAACATTTAACAGCTTAGCTATCTCTTTGACCCGTGCATATCCATGCTTTCTCATTAAAATATAGATGGCCTCAAGATAATCCTCAAGCGAGGAAGATATTTTGTTTTCAGACAACATTACACCTCTAAATACTATCTGGACCAGGAATTATAATAAAATTGAGTATAAAAACTAAGGAAAACATTGCAACCTACCTAAAACCAAGTATTAAGCCTAAATTATAGAATATTAGAGCGACAAGATAGGATAAAGATAGGAGATATAAAACCGTAAAAATTGTCCACTTAACACTTCTAGTTTCCTTGTAAATGGCAGCTACAGTTGCTAAGCATGGAACATAGAGTAAAGTTATTATTAACAGAGAAAATGCACTCAAAGGTGTAAGCCCAATAACAGTAACAGCCTCAATCGGATCACTAACATTAGAAATAATAGCAAAAGTCTCAGGCACAGCTTCCTTAGCCATAAATCCAGTTATAAGAGCAACAACAATTCTCCAATCATTAAGACCAACTGGACCAAATATAACGGATAAAGAATCACCCAGAAAAGCTGCAAACGACATCTCAGACATCGTGACATATCCTGAAGGGCCATAGGAAGTTAAAAACCAAACTATAATTGAAATACTGAATATTATGGTTCCAGCTTTAATTAAGAAATGCTTCGATCTCTCCTCAGCATGCCATAAAACTACTTTAAGTGAAGGTCTATGATATGGAGGCAATTCCATAATGAAAAAAGATGGTTCCTCTCTAAAGAAAAGCTTGTTAAATAAAATTCCCATTAAAAACACTAGGAATAAGCTTAGAGCATAAAGGAAGAGCATTACAGCTATCTGTAAAGCAAAATTATGGAAAATTGCAGCAATTATAATCGTAAAAGTTGCCAATCTAGCTTGACAAGGTATAAGAGAACTGAGCAATATTGAGAGCAATCTATCTCTACCACTTGGAAGTATCCTAGTAGCCATAACACTTGGAATATTACATCCATAACCCAACATCAATGGCATAAAAGCTCTACCAGTCAACCCAAATTTACGCATAATTCTATCCATAATAAAAGCTGCTCTAGCCATATATCCACTATCCTCTAAGACACCAAATAATATAAAAACAGTAAAGACTAATGGATAAAAGCTCAAAACGGAACCAACCCCAGAAATTACCCCATCCACAATTAAACTAACAAGCCATTCAGGAGTGTTAATACTAATTAAATAACTTGAAACAACATCAGAAATATATCCAAAAATATAATCACCAATTAAACTAGCCAAATTAAAGCTCTCTAATTCCGGAAACATCAAATTCAATGGAAAACCAATGTTAACACTAAAAATAACCATAAAGGACAACATAAATATGCTAAGCAATAATGGCAAACCCAGATACTTGTTTAAAACTATCCTATCAATTCTATCAGTTAAAGTTAAGGGCTTTTTAGAAGGCTTCTCAACAACATCACCAATAATTTCTTCAATCAGCTCATATCGTTTATCAGCAATAATTACATCAACATCTTCACCCAAAACTTCACTCAACTCATTCTTTAACTGCTCAATCTTCGTTATAATTGAACTATCCACAGCCAGAATTTCTCGAATAATTTCTCTATCTCCCTCCAATAATCTCACTGCCATCCATCTTAATGGGTAAGGCAGTTTAGAGGAAATATCATGCTCGTCTAAAACTTTAACTATTATTGAAATTGCATCTTCAATTTTATCTCCATAATTAATTTGAAATGCAGTTAGACTAACTTTATTCTTTACAATTTCCATCACAGTATCAATCAACTCATTTAAACCTTCACCCCTAATTGCAATCATTGGAATCACAGGTACACCTAATTTTTGAGAAAGCTTTTTGACATTAATTTTCAAACCCTTACTTTTAGCTAAATCCATCATGTTAAGCGCAATCACAACTCTCTTAGTAAGCTCTAGAATTTGAAGCGTCAAGTATAAATTTCTCTCTAAATTGGATGCATCAACAATATTAATTACCACATTGGGTTTAGCTTCAACAATAAATCTTCTAGCAATAACCTCCTCTAAACTCAGAGCCGAAAGACTGTAGGTTCCGGGCAAATCAACAAATTTCAATTTTACATTTCCTACAGTTCTCGCTCCCTCCTTCCTCTCAATTGTCTTTCCAGGCCAATTTCCAACTCTCTGTTTACCACCAGTCAATATATTGAAGAGAGTGCTTTTCCCAACATTAGGGTTTCCAGCAACAGCAACAACATATTCCTCAACTGACTCATCATCAACAGAGGGTTTATCCCTAACAGTAGAACAAGCAATATTTAGCGGACATCTTGAACATGAAACACAATTAAATAGAAGAGGCAAACTAATTCACCTCTACAAGAATTTTCATGGCAACACCACGACCAAGGACTATACGAGAATCTCGGACCAGCAATAATAATGGACCGGAATCATTGTGAACAACTTTCACCAATACTCCAGGCGTAATACCCATTTCAGCCAGCCTTAAAGTGAGACCTTTCCCTGCCACTATTCTATAGACTATCCCACTCTCATCTGGAGATAACATTGATAGTGGTTTAATTCTCTTCATCATCTAATACCTCCACAAGAATTTCCTTAGCTTCATTTCTCCGCAAAGACAAGTAGTATCCCTTTACAGTAACTTCAATTGGATCACCTAGCGGAGCAACTCTTTCAACTTTAATTATTGCCCCCGGCTCTACACCCATCTCAAGTAATCTTCTTCGAAGAAGGCCACTACTCTTACTGATTTTAATGATTCTAGCTTTTCTACCAGGTTTGACTTCATCCAATTTAACATACATAGGCAAGCCTAACTTTTTTAGGGTTTCCTAATTTATAAATTTTATTATGTGCAATTGCACAAAATAAAAAATTTTAAAACAAATCAACAGATACAAAATAGAGAACAATTATCTTAACTATAATAAAATCAGTAGTAAAAGCAATTAACTTACTATATTGGAAATAACCTTTAGACAAGATAATTTGACTTTAGTCTTGCCAGTAATCCCTTGTCTCAAGATATTCTTTCATTGCCTTTCTTAGATCATCGATTAGGTCATCTAGGTTTTTATGCATTTTGGCTAAAATTTGATATGCTGTTAATGGACCTACACCCTTTGTCGATAGGGCTAATACTGCCTTTTTCTTGTATAATGTTATTAAGTCTGCAGACATCTTCGCATATGCAATTAATGATTCTTCCTCCTCATTTAACTCCTCTCCATTCTTCATTTTCAGCAAGGCTTTTATAACATCATTGAGCTTCCACTTGATAAGAGAAATATGCGGGGAAGAACATTTGGGACACACCATATTATCTTCATAATCAGCACATAGCATTCTCCATGAGTGGAAACAGTCTAAGCAGAGGAAATTTAGCACTCTCCTCATAATTCGTTCAAGGAAAAGTTGATTATCGTCAGTTATTAGCAGGTCTCCAAGTTCAAGTATTGGCTTAGCTAATGATGTTGGAAACGGTAATTTATCTAATGCAACTACTTCTACAACTTTATTTTTAATCTGATCTAGTAAATGCTTAAAGTTATTGAAATTATAGTGTTGAATTAATTGGAATCTAAAGGCTTCATCATATACAGGGGTGTCCTTAAAAATCTCTGGTAGGTGTAATAGATAACTTGCTGATTTATAGTACATTCCTTTTGGAAGTGCTTCAAATTTCATGGCAACATGCCTTAAAATATATGGATCCACATGTTCTCTAATTATGTTCCATGCATCCTCAACTTTGATTGAAGTTAATATCTCCTTAACGTCTTTAGGTTCAATTTCAGGTGAAGTCATAATTAAAATTCGATAGGAATCCCACCTCACAATGCATTCAGTCTTAAATTTTAACTTTATCAATTCACTCACTATTCTTGCAATACATCTATTAACTCCATGACCATTACATGAATGAATCACTATATATGAACTGAAGCCTTCAATTACTATTCTTTTATCATGCGGCATTGGAAAACCTGAATTTAAATATTCACCTAAAGGTTTCAAAGCCTCCTTCAAATCATTCAAACCAACTGGATAGGTCTTTGATAGCTCTTCGGCAATTTGCGTTAATGAGAAGCCATCACTCCATAATCTTTCAATTAACCTTCTAAGCTCTCCTACAGATTTCGCTACCATCCATGAAGTTGGAAGAACTTCACCCTCCCACCCAGGAATAGCAGCAGTATAATCATTAACTGGTTTAACATAAATGTCAAAGCCTTCTATTCGCGAAATTATCCAAGGCCTACCCCTTAAAATTATCTTTACACCAGGTTTACCATACTCTGAGAAGAAATCTTCTCCTAAATGACCTATCTCTTCTCCTGAAAACTCATCTATAACAGGGTAAGTTACTTCTTCGGGGATTGTTGAAAGATGTCTATAGTAATATGCTCTACTACGCTTAGTTTTAACAACATATTCTCCCTTAACTTTAATTAAACCCAGTCCATCAATATATCTTAAAACGTCAATGAAATCCGAGTATTTTAAGTCTTTAAATAGATAGCTTGATTTAAATACTTCATAAATCCTTGAAACATCAATCTTACCATTAAAGTCTAAGACGATACCTACAATTTGATGTGCAAGTACATCCAATGCATTCTCATGTATTTTTAAATGCTCTAATTTCCAGTCTAATGCCATTTTAGCTATAGTCATACTTTCAAGTATGTCGTCAGAGCTTACAGTTAAGATAACTCCTCTCGAAACATATTTTAGGAAATGACCACTTCTCCCAACTCTCTGAATTAAAGCAGCGACCTGTCGTGGAGATAAATATTGAATGACAAGGTCAATATGCCCAATATCAATTCCCAACTCTAATGAAGAGGTACAAACTATTGCAGGTATCTCCTTATGTTTAAATTTAGCTTCAATAAATTCTCTAGCTCTCCTAGAAAGTGAACTATGATGACTAAAAACATTTAAACCAGCAAGTCTCAAGCGGCTACTAATAAACTCTGCAAACTCTCTACAATTGACGAAAATTAAAGTTGAAGTAGAAGATTCAATTAACTCCATTATCCTCCGCAGCCTAGCAGCAAAG
>JANZKD010000039.1 GCA_025061245.1 Candidatus Culexmicrobium profundum | reverse complement strand
TATTACATAGAGGATCACCAGCAATACAGAGACCAAAGGTTCTAAGCGTACTACAACTTGGAGGAGAATACTTAATATGAGAACCGCGAAGACCGGCAATATGCTCAACTTGATATCTAGTAATACTCTGACTAAAATCAGCAGAGGAACTAAAAAGCTCTACAACCTCATCAACACTCTTACCAACATTTAAAAGGAAAGCTGTCAATGCAAAACGAGCCATATGAGAAATAGTACTACCCTTAAGTAAGTCGCTTAAAATAGCCCTTATACATGGAGGAAAAGCCTCCTCAACAACAGGTCCAGCATGCTCCTCCTCAGCCCTAATAATCTTCCTACGACTCTCAAAAAGCCTCCTAATATCATCAATAACACTCATTATCTCAGGGGGAACAGCTATTGGAGGCTTAGGTAAAATAAGCTTCTCAACAATCCTAACCCTAACAGCCTCAGCAGTAAGTCTAGCCAATTCATGCTTCCTAATCCTAACCCACCCATTAAAAACCAGTCGATTAACAAGCTTCCAGCTTGGAGCATGAAAAAGAGGAGCAGTCTTAAGATAATCTACAAAGTAAATCTCAAATAAACCAACATCAACAAACCTAACCCTCCAATCAAAATTACTCTCACATAAATAGGCAATCTTCAAGTCATCATCCAATCTAAGCTCCTCATAAATTCGCTTAGCCTCAGCTACAGCATACCTCCTAGAAAGAGCAGGCTCACCAATAATTGATAAAATAGCCATAGCAGTAGGATAAGATAGAATTTCAACCTCCACATCTGACAAATCAGTTTTAATTCTACCAAGCTCAATGGCACTCTTAACTCTCTCTACAGCCCTATCCAAAATCAGGCGAAAACCAGGCTCAACTAAATCACTTAAAGTTAAGTCAGCCCGCTTAATATACTCTGCAGCCTCAACTGTAAAAGGATACTTAGCTAAATCCTCCTTAGATAAAACTGCCCTCAACTAAGCAACCTCTTACAAAAATTGAATGGAAGTTAAATGTTGTCACGCCTCCATCCTCGGCGCCAAATAATAAGTAATTCTACCCTCACCTGGAAGCTCAAAATCCAATCTAAGCGGCATGTCAGATGAGAAGTGTACCACTGCAACCTCAGCAGTTGCAACAGCCTTCATCATATCAGACAAGTAACTTAAACTATAGGTACTGCGAGAAGGCTCCTTAACCTCCAATTCAATCAATGAACCCATCTCCTCATTCAACTTAACCTCCACTTCACCCCTATCCCCTGAAGCAGCTAAAATTAGCTCTTCTGGATTCGCTATAAATCGCACATAATCACTAATTATACTTGCATCCTTAATGGCATCCCTCATAGCATCAGCTAAGACTCTAGCCTTAACGTTAAATTCCAATGAAGGAGAAGGAAGCTCCTCAGTGGCAATATCAATCAACGGCATCTTAAATGTTCTAAGAGCCTTACCTAGAAATCTAATAGTCAATCTTCCAGGCTCACTCAACTCTAATTCAAGCCTCTCCCTAGCAGAAGCCCTCTTAAGCAATCGATTAAATTCATCCAAGTTAACGCCAATTACAATCTTCTCACTACACTGAAACTCATCGAAAGTAGGCGGCGGCAACAATAGCTCCACCATTGCAACATGCGATGGATCCATAGCTCTGAGGCTAAGCCCCTCTGGAGAAACAACAAAGTTTGCCTCGTCAATTAGCTCTGAAATAGCAGTTATAATTCCCCTCCAAAGCTTCGCGCTTGTAACAACTATTTTAAACATACTACACCCTCCAATCTAACTATGAAGACGTATCTTAATATTAATATCTTATTTACCTATTACTAGCTTTCCTAAACTCCTCAAAAATCTCACTAGACAATTTAACTGCATTCTCAAGCATACGCTTAAGCTTAACAGCATAAGTCTTAGCATTCAAATAATATGGAATACGAGACTCAACATCAACTGAAACCTTTAAAGCCTTATTTAAAAGAAGAGTTAAAGCCTCAACTTTATCTAAAAAAGTATACTCAACATCCTCCACTAATCATACTCCCTCCAAGTATACCCACACTTAGTACACCTAAAGAACCTCGTTGGACTCTCATCTGCACGTCTAGTCTGAACCATCCACCAATAAGCCTCCATATTCCCACACTTAGGACACTCAATCCTAATAGTAGGTAAAACCTTAGGAAGCTTACTCTCATCAATAACCACCATAGTCTTATCAGGAGCATGCTTAATCTCACTCACAAACTTATAAGATGAAACCTCACCGCCAAGAGGCTTAGAAAAACCACAACTCGAACAATATAATATAATCTTATTCTCCTCCCTCTTAGGCTTCATCATACTTCCACATTTAGGACAAAACTCCATTCCACTCGCCTCAACCACCACACAGTAAGCCAGCTAACTAAACGACAAAGCATCTAATAGACTTAACGCTAAAAGCCTAGCAACACGAAGAGGCTCAGGCAATAAATTTAAAGTCGAAATATCTAATAAAGCCTCCACCCTACTCAAAGAAACACCCCTAAACTTAACATATAAATTAAACTTTGAAAGAAAAACAGAATTAGACTCCTCACACTCATAAACAACTATAATAGGCTTACCAAGAGATTCATAGAGAAAATCTAAATCCAAACCACCACTCCAACTAGAGCCATCAAACATAGCATAGTTAACTTGCTGAAAATGAGTGGAAGACTTCAACAATTCAACTGCCCTCAAACTCAAATCACCATCACTCACAATCATGGATAAAACACCGTCCAAAAACAATCCACCCCTAAAAACAACACATAAAAGCAATGGATCAAGATAGGTGAAACCTGCAATACGAGACTCAAACTTAACTTTCAATGAAAAACCTCCAAATATGCTTAAGCAACCCAGTGAAAGCATTCACTGCAGCCTCAAACTCACCACTCCTACCAGTATTCTCTGAAATCCTTAAATTTGAAGACAAGAAGACAATAGCTTCATCAACACTCAAAAAACCATTAACCCAAGCATATGCAATCAAAGCCTCAGCAGCATTACCCCTCACATGAACGTCACTGCGAAGAGGAAGCTTACCCCTCAAACCAGCCCTACATAAAGCCTCAGACAAAACCTTATTTGAAACCCTCTCACCATAAAATCTCCCTAAAATCCTTGACTTAGCAGCAGAATAAATAAAGTTTACTAAGCTATCACCAAGCTTAGCTAAATCACGATTCAACAATATTCTGGAAAGTTCATCTTCCATGAACTCACCTAAGATTTAAGAACATTAGAAAAAAGCTCCCTAAACTTCAAAGCCTTATCCCTCAAACGCTCAGAAGCCTCAATAATAGCCTCAACTGGACTCTTACTACCATCAGTTTGAACATAAAGCCTAGGCTTCCCCACTAATGGATGATCAATGTGATAGGAGGCAAATACAATAGACTTATCATTAAACAACTCCTTACACAAAGCATTACATAAAGTATGATCTTCACCCTCAATTTCCATCTCAATTGAATTATCAGTTGACTTTAATATCTTCACCTTCAACACATACACCCCAAGACAACTAAAAATCTCCATCTACAGAAATAAAGTTAGCGGAGGAAAACTCATCAACCTCAAACTCCCTCAAAACTGGAAGAAGCCTCTTCAAGGCATCCCTCCACTCCCTCAATAAAACAAGTCTACCCTCATCATCCCTAGATATAAATTCAAGCTCCCTAGCCACCTCAACAACAGACCATAAGTCAACTCCAGTAACACTTGAAGCCAAAACTAGAAGACGCTTAACACTACTAGACTTAGTCTCAAATCTAAGATCCAAATAAGCAGAACTCATCAATCTTAAAACATTAGAAACAACATCCTCAGAAGCATTAGTTTCAATTGAATTCCTAACAACTCTACACTTAAACCCCTTAAGCCTCAAAGCCTCAGCCAATAAATCTAAAGAAATAGCCATACCAGCCATCTTAGAAATCTCCCTCACAGAAAAAACATTAAATCCACCTGCAATAAGCCTAGACTTTCTCCTAACAGACAAAGTTAACTCCTTAATGACATCAGCTGCATACTTAACATCTTCATGAGAACCCCTAACAACCACCTTAATAAAACCAGGTCTAGAAGAAATATTATAATCAACAAAGCTAAGCCTATTACATATTAATTCAAGTAATTTTAAAAGGTCATCTTCACCAGAAACACTAATCTTAAAAACCCTCTCAACCGCTCTCCTCAACTCCCCATCCCCCATAACCAGAAGCAATCTTCCTAGACTCATAAGCACGGCAAATCCTACAGAAAAGTCTACCCCTCCTCTTAATTAAAGGTGAAAGGCAACGTGAACACCTAGCAAAAATAACTCCAAATCCACTACCCTCAATTGACAATTGATATGGATTCCATGAATTCAAAACCTTAGCTCTAACTATATCCCCAACACGTAAAGCCTCATACATACTATTAAATCTCCTACCCATCGAAACTTGAGACAAATGTAAAAAGCCAGATATATAGGAGGAGGGTCTATCCTTATTCTCAATGAGATCAATTCTAATAATGGCAATCTCATCCTTAACATCATGAACTATACCAATAACAACATCACCCTCCTCAGGAAGAGGAAGCTTATCCCTCCTAAAAGCAAAAACATAGATAACTCTATCTATAGCATTATACCTCACAACCCCAAACTTAGAAGCATAAATATTTCCATTCTCCTCATAGGTACCCCGACCTGGAATAAACTCCTCAATTACACCTAGAAACTCCCCTGGGAAAACTACTTTGCCCACCAACTCACTATGCACCATCACTCCCACCACACTAAACTATGACAACGTTCACCGATATATCTTATAGGGATTAGCACTTCCCCCAGCCAATATTCTATACAAATCAACTTTAACTACATGTCTCCTCTTATAATGAAAGTTAAATAAATGTGGAATCTCAAGTGTCAAAGGAATAACATCCACCACTACTCCTCCTAGACCATCAACAAACTCAAATATAAATTTTCTATTTCCCTCACCAGACTTATGCAAAGAATAAATTATGGGAGCAGACTTAATTGCAGCCTCCAAAAAAACTCTATCAGCCCTCCTCCTCTGAACACCGAAGGGTGGATTCTGAATAACAACGTCACCATGAATATTAAATTCACCTATAAGAGCATAAATAAAATCAACAACACCAGAAACATTCAAATTCTCAGCATTAACTAAAGCCATCTTCAAAGCAGTCAAATCAACATCAACACCAACAACATAACTAGCACCCAGAAGAGCAGCACCAATAGCTAATCTACCAGTACCACAACCAAAATCCAAAACCCTCCTACCCTTAATATCACCATACTCTCTATCAATAATCCACAGAATCCTAGCAGCAACACTAGCAGGAATAGTATACTGCTCAAGTGAAGGAGAAGGGCTAGGATGGGGAGAAACCCTCTCCAAAAGCATTTCAAGATGCCTCAAACGACTAACTGGAACCCTCATCCTCCTCACCATGAAGCAAAGGCAATGTAGAAGTATAATCACCCCTAGAAACATTCAAAGCAATCTTCAACTCCCCAACAGTTATAATAGGCTTCCTAAACCTATGAGCATCATCAATAACAATCCTAGGACAAGCAACCACAACGAAAACATCAACCCTATCAATAAAAGGATAGAAAGCCTCAGGAGAAATCTCCCTACCAGCAAAGAGATAACACTTCCTACCACAACTCAAAATTAAATCCTTAACCCTCAAAGCAACATCAACCCTAACCTGACCAGGCTTAACACCCACAATAACCCCGAAAACCTGAGCATCCCTAGCCTTCATAATACTAGCCCACCGCAAACTCAAAGTGCGCTTAACCAATCTAGAAATATCCCTAGCCTCACCCCTATAGGGATCAGCCACAATCACAGGCTTACCAGTAGACAAAGCAACACCCAAAGCATGAAAATCCCCACCAGCAACAACAAGAAAAACATCAACCTCATCAACAATGGAAAGAGCTGAACAAACATCACAGCCCAAAATCTGTCCATCAAAAAGACTCCTACCACACCTCCCTCCAACAACAACCCTAAACCCAGCCTCCTCAAGCAAACGGCAAACCTCACCAAGCTTATGAACATGCTGAACCGTAGATAAAACACCTACAACACTATACCTCCTAAGTAGGTTAATGGCAGAATGAACAGCCCTATCAACAGGCAAATCACTAAATGCAGGTATATAAAGAACATTAACACCCACATCCCCACGAATAAACTGTGTATGACCAAAATGAACCACTAAATCCACATTCAACCTCTTAGCCTCATCCAAAGCCACATCACAACCACCATAACAAGGGTCAACATGAACAAGGAAATCAACACCATCAACTCTAGATTGAAGCTCATCAATCAAACTTAAAGAAAAACTCTTCAATCCATCAGGAAACTGCAGCAAAACCCTCCTTGCATCTAAACGCTTAATCTCCCCTAAAATTCTATCAATCTCAAAATCATACATAGCTAATTCCCAAGAAAAAATCTACAAACTAATAATTTAGCTTATTTCAAAAAAAGAAGGGTTAAGATTATGGGTCTATCCGTATACTTTAAGCGCTGACCTAGCACTAACAAACTCCTTCCTTATCAGATCCCTGACAGCTACCCTTATCACCTCCGCCCTAGAAGAATAGCGACCAGTTTTGACGAGAATGTCAATTTCATTGAGAATAGCTTCAGGAACTCTTGCTACGATTACTTTCACCCACCTCTCCCCCATGAATATATTCTATTAAGCAACACTTAGATGCTGGTATTACCATGGTAATACCCAGAGAATACAAATACCAACAAAAAATACAAAATGGAAAATTTAGAAAAACCAAAATAAAGACAAGAGAAAAAATAAAAAACAAAATAAAGCAATAAAAAACCAAAAATACGATATAAAAAGACAGAAGAAAACTTAAAAACTAGAAAAAAGCACAAAGCTCCGAGAAGCACACTACAAAAAAATTTAATTTATTAGAGTGTAATTGCGTTATTTGTTGAGAGAAAATGAAACTAAAAGTATACATTGAAACCTATGGATGCGCAGCAAATAAAGCTGACAGCAACATAATGAGAAGTCTACTCCTAAATAGGGGGCATACAATAGCTGACACCATAGACAATGCAGACATAGTCATACTAAATACATGTACAGTGAGAGGAGAAACTGAAAGAAAAATAGTGAAAAGAATTAGAGAACTAGAAGAATTAAGAAAGGAAAGAAAATTCAAGTTAATAATCTCTGGATGCATGGTAAAAGCACAGCCAGCCCTCATCTCAAGCATAACGAAAGATGCATCACTAGTTGCACCTCAATTCACTGAAGAAATAGTAGAAGTAGTAGAAAGCAAAGAAAAAATAATAAAAATAAATGGAGAACATATTCAAAGAAAAATCCTACCAACATACATTGAAGGACTGCAATACACAGTTCCAATAGCCGAAGGATGCCTAGGAAACTGCTCATACTGCATTGTAAAAATAGCTAGAGGAAAGCTAAGAAGCTTCAAGCTAAATCAAATAGTCAACGCTGTGAAAAACGCAGTAGCTCAAGGAGCAAAAGAAATTAGATTAACAGCCCAAGACACAGCTGCATACGGATGCGACATAGGAACAACACTACCAGAACTAATAAGCAAAATTACAGAAATACCAGGAGACTTCATGATTAGAATAGGAATGATGACTCCAAACAATGCATTAAGAATACTAGATGAACTAATAGAAGTATATGAGAACGAGAAAGTGTATAAATTCCTACACCTCCCACTCCAAAGCGGAGACAATAGAATACTAAAATTAATGAATAGAAAGTATAGTGTAGAAGAATTCAAGGAAATAGTCTACAAATTTAGAGGAAAGTATCCAGAACTATTCCTCGCAACAGACGTGATAGTTGGATTCCCAACAGAAAGTGAAGAGGCATTCAACAACACCTGCAAAGTCATCATGGAAACACAGCCAGACAAAATCCACATATCAAGATTCAGTCCAAGACCACACACAAAGGCAGCTGCAATGCCCCAAATACTAGAACCAATAAAAAAGAAACGCTCAAAAATAATGACACAACTATCCTTCCAAATAGGATTAGAAAGAAACATGAAACTCATAGGAAAAACTAGAAGAGTACTGCCATTAGAAAGAGGAAAATATGAAAGTGTAAAGGCTAGACTGAGAAACTATAAAATAGTAGTCATAAAGGAACCAAAGATAAAACTGGGAGAATGGGTTAAAATTAAGATCACTGGAGCAACACCAATTCAACTTGAAGGAAAAATAATTTAGCCACCAGAAACAGGAGGCAAAACCGCAATAACATCCCCATCATGAACCCTAAACTCACCAATCCTCGAAGAATCTAAATAGTCACCATTAAGAGCTAAGCGTATATGAGGCTTAAAACTGAAATCATCTCCAAAAACATAATCCCTAAATCTATCACCATAAATTTCAGCCAATCTCTTAAGAACATCAAGTATGGTGGAGAATTCATTAACATCTAAAGTTAACTCTGAAACACCAGTAATATCCTTAATTGAAGCAAAAAACAAAACTTTAACCTTCACCGACACTACACTCCAACAATCGCTTCCTATACATCCTCCATGAAAGACACATGGTTCTCGGATGACTAGCCTTAACATCATCAAGCCTACCAACAGCAGTATTCACAGGTGCAGACTTAACTTTATCCGGATTCTCATATGCATCCCTCACAATCTCCCTTAAAACATCAACATAACGATCAATATTCTCCTTAGACTCAGTATCAGTAAACTCAATCATCAAAGCCTCCTTAACAATCAATGGGAAATACATTGTAGGTGCATGTAAACCATAATCCAAAAGCATCTTAGCCACATCTAAAGCCCTAACCCCAGTATCCTTAAAAAGCTTAGAAGCACTCAAAACACATTCATGCTTCCTAGGCTTATTATGTGAAAATGGCAATGACAACCCCTTAACATTTGAAATCTTCTTAATAAAGTAATTAGTATTCAACACTGACAGCTCAGCAGCCTCCCTAAGCCCCCTAGAACCCATAGATAAGATGTAAGCTGCAGTCTTCACTAAAACTGCAAAATTACCATAAAAAGACCTAACCTTACCAATAGAATATGGACGATTATAATCTAAATAATAACGCTTACCATCAAATTCCACAGTCGGTATTGGCAGAAACTTCTCTAAGAAGTCAACAACCCCCACCGGTCCAGCACCAGGCCCACCTCCACCATGAGGAGTAGAGAATGTTTTATGAACATTTATGTGGACAATATCAAAGCCCATATCTCCAGGTCTAACTTTACCCATAATCCCATTCAAATTAGCTCCATCATAATACAATAGGCCGCCGGCATCATGAATTATATCAGCAATCTCCAAGATATGCTCCTCAAATATACCGAGAGTATTAGGGTTAGTAAGCATTAAACCAGCAGTCCTACTTGAAACAGCAGCCTTCAAAGCCTCTAAATCTATACATCCATCCTCAGCTGAAGGGATAACCACAACCCTAAAGCCAGCCATAGCAGCACTAGCAGGATTAGTTCCATGAGCAGAGTCAGGGACAATTATTTCATCACGATTAACCTCACCCTTAAACTTATGATAAGCCCTTATAATTAAGCAACCAACATACTCGCCATGAGCTCCAGCTGAAGGCTGAAGTGTAACTCTATGCATCCCAGTAATCTCTGCAAGCCACTTCTCAACCAAATACAATAGCTTCAATGCCCCCTGAATAGTAGACTCGTCTTGATAGGGATGAAGCCAAGCAACATTATCAAGTGAAGCCAAATCCTCATTAACCTTAGGATTATACTTCATAGTACATGAACCAAGAGGATAAGGTCCAGAATCAACTCCATAATTCATCTCTGAAAGCCTAATAAAATGACGGGCAACATCAACCTCAGATAACTCAGGAAGATTAATATTTTCTCTAAGCAACTCCTTAGGAAAACTCTGAAAAACATCACCCACAGACTCCTTAATCTCCTCATCCACTCTCGGAGGAATGTGGCCAACTCTACCCTCAACACTCAACTCGAAAATTAATGGCTCCCTCCACTTAGCTTGCCTAAACATTAAGACACCTCCAATATAGCCTTAAAAGCTTCAATAAGCCTGTCAATGTCACTCTTATCATGCATCTCAGTCACACAGTATAAAGCAGACTCACCAAGCTCAGGAAACTCAGATTTAATCACCTTTCCACCATGGACATTAAATTTCAATAAACGTCTATGAAGCTCATTGATAGAAAACTTTGATCCATCAACATTAATAACAAACTCCTTGAAGTGAGGGGCATCAAACAATGGAGCCCTTACACCAGGTATTTCATTCAACCTCCTCATAGCATAATGAGAGTTATACAGTATAGTTTCACATAAACTGCGAAGACCACTAGGTCCAAGCAAAGACAAGTAAACTGCAGCAGCCACAGCACATAAAGCCTCATTAGTACAAATATTTGAAGTAGCCTTCTCCCGCCTAATATGCTGCTCCCTAGTCTGTAAAGCCATGACAAAACCCCTCTCAGAACCATCAATAGTAGTAGTTAATCCAATAATTCTACCAGGCATATGTCTAATCAGCTTCCTATCATCTCTACAAGCAAAAATGCCTAGAGAAGGACCACCAAAATTCATTGGATTACCAAGAGGTTGACCCTCACCGACAACTATATCAGCACCATAACTTCCAGGAGCCCTAAGAAAGCCTAGTGAAATAGGGTCAACACCAACAATGTATAGGGCACCATAATCATGTGCAATTTCCCCAATGGCCTTAACATTAACCTCAACAAATCCAAGATAAGATGGATTCTCAACATAAACAGCAGCAACATCACGGGACATAACCTCACTCAAACTGGAAATATCAAGAAAACCCTTCTCAGAGTCAAATCCAACTTCAACAACCTCAATTCCATGAGGCTCAGTATAAGTCTTCAAAACCAATCTACGCTCAGGATGAATTATCCTTGGAATAACAATTCTACTTCTACGAGTAACCCTAACAGCCATCAAGGCAGCCTCAGCCAAAGCTGAAGCCCAATCATACATTGAAGCATTAGCCACATCCATCTCAGTTAACTCACAAATCAAACTCTGATACTCAAATAATGCTTGAAGCATACCCTGAGAAATTTCAGCTTGATAAGGAGTATAAGAAGTTAAAAACTCAGAGCGACTAACAATATGCCTAACTAAACTAGGCACATAGTGAGGCCAGCAACCAGCACCAAGAAAAACGGGCATCTCAAGACAATTCCTATTCTCATCCAAAATCCCCTTAATAAACTTGAAAACTTCAAGTTCAGACATTGGTCCAGGAATGTTTAAATCCCTATTCAACCTCACCTCAGATGGAATATCACTATACAATTCATCAACACTCTCAATGCCAAGCTCCTTAAGCATTTCACCCTTAACCTTAAAGGAAGAATTAGGCAGGTAGGGATGAGTAAAGCCGCTTTGACCCATAATTCCACCAATAACACTATGTTAAAAATAAATTAAAGTTTAATCTAGCATTATCTTGATAAACTCCAAAATGTGGAGATGAAGAACAAGTGCATAGAAAATGGAGATACCTAACAGTCCAAGCAAGATGGGATAAATGCAGAGTACCAATCTACATGGCCTCAGCTAAAAGGAAAAGAATACCCCTACTAAAAACACTATTCTCAAGCTACTGCATCAATGAATGCAAATACTGCGCCCTAAGAAGAGGAAGGAAAACCATTAGAGCAAAATGGACAGTAGAAGAACTAGTCAATGTAACTCTAAACCTATGGAGAAAAGGGAAAATTAAGGGAATATTCCTATCATCATCAATCCATAAAGATCCAGAAAGCACAGTTCAAAAACAGTTGGAAGTAGTAGAAGAACTAAGAAAAAGAGGCTTCAAAGGCTATATACATTTAAGATTAATGCCAGGAACACCTAGACAATTAATTAAATATGCAGTGAGAATGGTTGACAGAATTGGAATAAACATGGAAGCCCCAAGAAAAGACATATTCACAGAAGTATGCCCAGATAAGGGAGACTACTGGAAGGATATTATGCAGAGATTAAAATGGTGCAGTGAAGAAGTAGCAAAAATTAAAAGAGAAAAACTATGCCTAGGAGGAGTAACAACTCAAACAATAGTAGGACTAGGTGAAAGCGACCTAGACCACCTAATATCAATACAAGCATTAGTTAGAAAATTCAATTTAAAAAGAATGTACTTCAGCGCATTCACACCAATAGAAAACACACCCCTAGAAAAACTAGGAAAATGCTCCAAGAAAAGGGAATACAGACTATACCAAGCATTCTTCCTAATTAGAAACTATAACTTCACATTAGAAGACCTAAAAACAATATTAGATGAAAATGAAATGCTACCAAATGAAAACCTTAAAATCGCATATGCAAAAGCAAACCCCCACCTATACCCAATAGACCTATCATCAGCAAGCATAAATGAAATACTAAAAATCCCAGGAATAGGACCTAAGTCAGCTAGAAAAATAATTAAACTCCAATTAGAAGGTGAAGCTAAATGGACCATTGAAAAATTAGTGAAAATCGTTGGCTCAAAGAAAGCTAAAAGAATTGCAAAATACATAGTATTATCATAACATTTAGAACAACACATAGAAATTATAAAGAGTTATAAATTAACAATAACATTACAATTGTAAGGAAAGGTGAATACACCCATGAGACTACGTTCAACATCAACACTAATCATGATAATCATCATCACACTAACA
>JANZKD010000038.1 GCA_025061245.1 Candidatus Culexmicrobium profundum | reverse complement strand
TGCTGGAGTACCTTTAATTAAGGGGATCTGCAAAGCGCTAGGTTTCACTGTGCTCAATGTTAAGGGTGCTACGGGAGGTTTGAATTCGGATTTAAAGGCTAAGGCTAAAGCTGCAATTAGCGTTATCAATGAAGTTGATTTCATTGTAATTAATGTTAAGGGGACTGATGTAGCGAGTCATGATGGCTTAGTGAAGGAAAAGGTAAGGATGATTGAACGTATTGATGAAATGGTTGGCATCATTCTTAATCATATTGACTTGGATTCTTTATGCATTTCAGTGACTGCAGATCATGTAACTCCACTCAGCTATCGTGATCATGTTGGTGATCCAACGCCGATATTGATTTCAGCACCTACAATTGTTCCTGATGATGTTAAAGAATTTAATGAAAGAAGTGTTTTGAAAGGTGGTATTGGGCGAATTAAAGGCGTTGATCTAATGCCTCTGCTATTAAATTACTCTTTGAGGAGTAAGAAGTTTGGAGAATAATTTGCTAGTATTCTTTAGGGCAATTTTCATTTAGCCAGCAATTCTTGCATAGCTTCCAGTCCCTATCATAACACCAACGTTCTGCTACTGCTCTTAATACAATCATTTTTGATGGGTCTTCTGGAAATAATGTTTGTGAAATTGTTTGAAATACTTCGTAGTGTAATGATAAGTATATTAAGTTCTTCAGTTTTTTGTCTGTTAGGCCTAGGCTTAAAATCACTTCAGATATTCCTGAGTCTATGGGGGCATGTAATTGGCTCTTAATTGTTCCATTCCATATTCTAAGTATCTTACTCGTTAGATATAGGAATAGATCTGCAGTGTATGGATGTCCTTCTGGTAGACATGCTATTGATAGTCTAATGGCTTCAAGTGCTGATGATTTATCATCAACTATATTGGATGTTAATAGTCCGAAGTATCTTGCTTTCCGTGAGAATATTGATTCTGGTAATTCTTTGGATACATTGAACATTACATGGTTTCTAAGAATTTTAGAGAATTCAATTAAGCTACGCTTATGGACTCTTTCTATTGACTCAGCCATATACCTTAAGGTTGAGATGATCTTTTCAATGTTTTTTCTAGTTAGTTTGCCTATATGTTTGCATTCATCTTTAAGTGTGTAGTATATGAGGTCTTCATCTAAATATTTGTCTAGTGTGTTTATTGTTTTCTTGAATCTCTTTAGTTCCTCTGCTGGTGTTGTTCCTTTCTTATGGAGTTTCCAGTAGTATAAGTCGAAGATGCTATAAGTGAAAGTATCTATTAGTGTCTTTTTACTAATTTTAATAATTCCTGCTTTTTTTAACCGCATAGTATGATGTTTAATGACTATTCTCTCTTTCCTTCTAATAACTTCTTTAAGGTTCTCTAAGTATCCTCCTTCTAGTCTTGCAGTAAATTTTGTTAAATATTCATTCCAAATTTTTCTTTCTCTCATATCCCCTTCCTCTCGTACAGATTTCAAATATCCAACATTTTTTACCTGCTAATCCATAGCATCTATATGGTTTAGTGCACCATTCATGTCCAACTATCCATAGAAATGAAATCTTTGCGGGATCATTTGGGAATAGTTCTTCAGCTAACTTGTAAATGGCACTTGATGCTCTTTTAGGGTCTCTTCTAAGCTCCTTTAAAGTCATGCAGCTTAATTCAAGCATTCCATATGGTTTAACAATATTCCAGTCTATTGGGCATTTAACATATTTCTTCACTTCGGGCCATATTTCAAAGATCCAGAAGGCATGGTATGGGAATAGTGTGGCTATTTTTGTTCCCACTGCGGGTAAACATTCTAAGGATAAAATAACTGATTCCATTAATTTGTCAGTGCTATTTTCTGCTTTAGCGAATAGTCTTAATAGTTTTCCTAGATTATATGATGTATCCCATCCTGAGATTTTTGGGGCTACTTCAAATAATATGTATGCTCTGAGTTTTATGGCGAAGTCATTGAAGCTTTTAAATGGACCATACTTTAGGAGAAATTCGGCGAATAATGATATTCCCCTTGCAACTTCAATTTTTCTTCTTCTAGCAATGCCTCTTAGCGCTCTACTTCTGAAGAATGCTTCTCTAACATTTTCAAATTCTTTATATTTGCTTATTTCATGTACTCCTCCTATTAACCCTACGATTCCTCTGTATTCTACTTGTGGGTCAAAGTCTTCTGATGTCCAGAAGAATTGATCCATCATTGAGTAGAGGAAGCATCCTAAGAGTATCTTCTCTTGGGGATCTTTAGGTTTAATCCCTATTTCTTCAAATCTAATTAGGAAGTAGTTTCTAACGTCGTTTTCATAGTTTTCTATCAATTCTTTTAGCTTGCTCTTAATAAATATCAGTCTTTCTATTTCTCTTCTAATCTTCTCTTTATCAATGGCATTGGCTAATAATAATTCTTCTAGTACTTTTATGGCTTCTTTTGTGCTTATGCTTCTTTTGTCTCCAAATCTCCATCTTTCTGTTTTCACATAGCTTTGAAGTACTCTTCTGACTGCTTCTGCTTCGCCGAAGCCTGCTCTTATCAATGCCTCAGTTATGATTAATGCTTCTTTAGGTGGTTCACTCCATTCTTCTGTTATTTTTTCCATGAACCATTTCCATATGGCATCTATTCCTAGCTTAGCTATTTTATTTAAGTATTCGTCCTCTAATTCGAGTAGTGTTAATGCTGCTTCATTTGTTGCTTCAAGGTCTATTTCTGCTGTTTCATTTAGTGATGTCAGCCAAAATCCATCATCACGTTGTCCTCTAACCAGAAATTCAATTGCCTTTCTAATTTTTTCTCCCTTAATGTTATATGCTAATAATGCTCTAGTTACTTTGGCTGTTAGGAGATTTGTTCTAGGTGTTTTTCCTTTAATGTACTCTTCTTCTCTCCAGCTTCCATTGATTAATTGTTTCCTTAGTAGATATTCTATTGCTTTTTGAGTGTTTTCATTTTTAATTTTTAATTTTGATAGTAACTCTAATGCTGTTGCAGTTTCTATTATGCTTGAATTGTTTCCCTTTATCCATTTTTTAGGGAATCCTCCGTCGGGGTTTTGGAGATCTAATAATTTTTTGATATAGATGTCTAGATTTTTTATGTCAATTTCTAGTTCAGCTAATAGTCTTAGCTTCTCTATCCATTCCCCCCATTCCATAACATATCTTGCAGCTCTTGTTTCAAAGTCTTCTATCATTTAGCTCCTCCATTTTCATTTTTATTAGTTCTATTACATTGCGTATTAGTGTCTTATTAGTTTTCCTAATTGTTTTAGAGTAAGTCTTATTAGGATTTAATATTGAACTGAATTTGCATGGTGATCGCAATTGTCTGCGAGGGTTAAGATCTGGGGTCATCTATTTGTAGAGGTAATTCGACGTGAAATTTGTACGTTTTGTGGTGCATGTATTGCGTCATGTCCAGTTGTAGCTATTAGCATAAAGAATGAGTATCCCGCATTAGTGGGAAGATGCGTTGCATGCGGCTACTGCTATAATCAATGCCCTAAAACCCCTTTTGATTGGAGTATTGTTGAGCAAAAACTATTTGGCGGCGAAGCTACTGATCCTTTAGGTCATGTTAAAGCTGTTTACGCAGCAAGAGCAACTGATGAAGACATTATGATAGTTGCACAGGATGGTGGTGCTACAACTGCTCTCCTAAAATATGCTTTGGACAATAAACTTGTGGATTGTGCTGTTGTGACCGGAGTGGAAGAGAAGGATAAATGGAAGCCTAAGCCTATGGTTGCATTTAATAAGAGTGATTTATTGAAGGCAGCTTCTTCCAAGTATGTTTCTAGTCCAACCTTAACAGCCTTAGCTTCAGCTGTTGAAGAATATTACGCTGAAAATATAGCTGTTGTAGGGGTTGGTTGTCAAATTAGAGCTATAAGGAAAATGCAGTTTTCCAACTATGGATATACTAAATATGGTTCGAAGGTGAAATTTGCTATCGGCTTATTCTGTTCAGAAAGTTTCTTCTACCAAGGGTTAATTAATGAGTATTTGCTTGGGAAAGGTATTGATTTATCTAAAGTTACAAAGTTTGAAATTGCAAAAGGGAAGTTTATAGTTAAATCGAATAGCGACATTCTTCTTAGTGTGCCAGTGAAGGAGGTTAAAGCATATGGTAGAAAAGGCTGTAAGTTATGTGACGACTTTTCTGCAAGATTCGCTGACATTTCTGTTGGCGGCGTTGACTCTCCTCCAGGGTGGACTACCGTTATAATTAGAACTGATGTTGGTGAAAAATTGTTTAATGATGCAGTGAATTCAGGTTATTTAGATGTCAAGAAGATGTCAGTTAAAGATCTAAAAATTACTGCTAAATTAGCTAAGATGAAGATGAAGAGTGCTACTGAGGCGGCAGCTCAATCTTAAGCTTCTTTACCAGCTCTTTATATCTGTTACGTACAGTGACCTCAGTTACTCTAGCTGCATGTGCAATTTCTTTTTGTGTTCTTCTTTCATTTTCAAGTAGTGATGCAATATATATTGCTGCAGCTGCTAGACCAGCCGGGTCTTTACCTGCAGTTATGCCCATTGCCTTAGCCATTCTTACAATGTCAGCTGCTCTTCTCTGCACGGTTCCACTTAAATCTAAATCGCTTGCAATTCTGGGTATGAATGCCTCTGGATCTGAGAGAGGAACCTTCACATTAACTTCTCTTAATAATAGCCTATAGCATCTGGCAACATCTTTTCTTCCAGCTCTGGTGAATTTTGCTATTTCATCTAGTGTCCTTGGTATTCCTCTAATTCTGCATGCAGCATATATGGATGCAGCCATTACTGCTTCAATGCTTCTTCCTCTTACTAAGCCTTTTTCTACTGCTCTTCTATAAATTACTGCTGCTTCCTCTTTAATTCCCTTAGGTAAGCCTAGTTGTGAGCTTATTCTGTCGAGTTCGCTCATTGCTTGGGCTAGGTTTCTATCTAATGAGCTGTGAACTCTAGTTCTAATCTGCCATTTTCTCCATCTAATAACTTCAATTCTTCTCTTTGGCTCTAACTTCTTTCCAAATGCATCTTTATCTCTCCAGTCTATCACGGTGGATAGTCCCTTGTCATGTACTGTTAATGTAATGGGTGATCCAACTCTACTTCTTTTTTGTTTCTCTTCTGGTGTAAATGCTCTCCATTCCGGACCCATATCAATAAGTTTTTCAGTAATAACTAAACCGCAATCAGCACAAACAATTTCTCCACGTTCAAAATTTTTAATAAGACGTGTACTACCACATTCAGGACATTTATCAATAGTTGAAGGAATTAACTTAACTTCTTTCTTTTCATGAGCTTCACTTGAGTTCGCAATCACGTTTAATCACCCCCATATACGTGAGTATGAGAAGCCGTCAGGAATTATAATCGGACATGTTATAATCCCGTTATATGACACGTCATTCGGCAAATAACGACTTCCTTATAACCTAGTATATAAACTTTTCGGTATTTTTATCTAATTTTGTTATGGTAAAATTACAGGTGAACTTTGTTTCTCTATGCTTTAGCCTCAAGTTAAGTACTGTATCATACTTCTTGTTTTATTTTCGATATAACTAAGATGTAGTGTAATGATGTTGAAAGTTGCAAAACACTTAAATAATAGTATACTGATAGTCCAGCTACTGAAAGCTACAAAGCTATCTTTGTAGCTTTCAACAAATATAAGGTGTGCATGTCTGTGGTAAATGTTAGAGATTTAAGGCCTGGTATGAGTAGAGTGAATGTCGAAGTAACAGTAATGAAAGCTTTTCAGCCGAGAACTGTTATAACCAGAGATGGGAGGAGAGTCACTTTAGCTGAATTTGAAGTATCTGATGACACTGGATCAATAATACTCACTTTATGGGGTGATGACATTAATTTAGTTAAGCAAGGTGATACTGTACGAATAAGAAATGGCTATGTCACGTCATTCAGAGGAGAACCCAGATTAAATATTGGTAGATATGGTAAAATCGAACAATTAACTGGTACATCTGAAGTTTCAGGTACTAAGTCACGTAAAAGAAGAACTGTTAGTTAGTTGGAGGAGATTAGTTTGTCTGAACCTGAGAAAGCATCCCCTACGCTTCCTAAACCATCTGAAGAAGAATTGGAAAGAAAACCCTTGAAGATAGGTGAGGAATTAGGTTTAACGCCTCAAGGAATTTTAGTGCATCTTCATGAATCTGAGTCAACATATCAATTGCCACCAGCAATATATGCAATCTGGTCGAGATGCGATGGAGAAACTACAGTTAAGAAGATGGCAAGTCAACTCAGTGAAGAAACAAAAATCCCTGTTGAAAGGATGGAGTCAATAGTCCATGCAATATTAACAACGCTTGCAGAGCATGAATTAATTACATGGAACACTTAAATTCCCCCTTTAATTTATTTTATCTTAACATAAAGCTTTAATTCAATTCTATATAACTCATTTTATGGAGCCGGGTGGTGTAGCGGCCAAGCATGGCAGGCTCTGGCCCTGCCGACGGGAGTTCGAATCTCCCCCCGGCTACCATATTCTACGTTAGTTTAGTTACTTTTAAAAATGTCTTCTTACTTCCATTGTCTGGTAGCTGATTTCCTTCTAAGCTGAGTTTATAAATGTCCATAGAAAACTAGTTATTATTTTAGTGTCTAATATATTATACTAGACTTTGACTATTTATGGTAATATTGTCATGAGGAGTGGTCTAGCAATGAGCTGGAATGACGAATCTGGTGCTATTGCTTTAAAATTTAATGAGTATGATGTTATGCTGAAGTGGTTTAGTAAGGCTTCCGAATTTCTAGTAAAGTGTCAGGTTTCTGAACCATTTGTTGTTGAGGGTTTGCTTAAGGGTGTTGTCTCTCCTTGGGAGTTCTCTAAGGGGAAGCCTATTCTTGAGGATTTCCATGACACTTTGGAGGCTTCATGGGTTTGGACTTTCTATACTATGATTAGTGATGATAAACGTTTTTTAAATAATATTGGGTTGGCTTGGCTTTATGTTGTTTCAAATTGGGATAGGTTTATTGATAAGAATGCGATTTATGATTGTACACATGTTATGTTTGCGGGTTCATTGTATGAAAAGGCCTTTAAAATTACTAAGTATCGAAAGTTGATGGATCATTGTGCTTCTATTGTAGCAGATCATATTGAAAATAGAGATAATGCGGATGGTAGAGAGTATTCAGATCCTTGGTGGGCTGCTGCAATATTGGCATGGTACGGTAAGCATGTGGCTAATCCACGTTTTCTAGGTATTGCTAAGCGCTTTGTGAATAAGTTTCTAGTAGATTCTGAGGTTAAGTTTACCCGATTTGAGGATGAACCCAAGCATATTGGACCTGGAAATCACGATTTCTTTTCTACGAATGCGAACAAGGCAATTGCTTTGATTGCTTCATATGGTGACTCGGAGTTGTCTAGAAGGCTTCTTTTAGATAATTTTTTACCTATAATTCCCGAGGGTTTCATTAGTAGGCATGTGGATGAGAATGCTTGGAATGCAAATGTTGCTACAGCAATGGCATTGGCGTACAGGGTTACGAGAAATGAGAAATTTAGAAACATTTATGTGGCAATTCTAAATGAGCTTTCGAATCGAGATATTAGTAATGAAGCCGCATTACCTAGGCATCCGGGATTTCCTGTGAAGGAGTCATGGGTGACATTTTTCTGGGCGCTTGCTCAAGCAGCTTTATCAATTTTCTGGCCATATACGTAAGGTTGTTTAAAGCTTAAATTTTTAATGTCATTATACATTTTTTCATGAGAGTTATAGTTTTAGGTTCCGCTCAGGATGGTGGTTTTCCTCAATGGGATTGTAATTGTATAAATTGTAGGTTGTCTAGAAGTGGTAAGTTAAATTATAGATTAAGGTCATCTTTAGCTTTAGAAGATGATCTGGGCAATATCATAGTGCTAGATGCTTCTCCTGATTTAAAACACCAAGTTAGCATGATGAAATTATCATACAAAAGAATTGGCAAAATTATTTCCAATAGAATTTCTCCTATTGATGCTGTTCTTATTACTCATGCGCATTGGGGTCATATTATGGGTCTTTTAGAATTTTCGGCTGGTGCTCCTTTTAAAGTGCCAGTTTATTGTTCATCTTATGTTTCATCAATTATTCAAACTTCTCCTATTTTCAAATCACTTGTTGATGGTAATTTTATAAGGTTAATTGAGTTTAAAGATAGTTTTCCCTTAGAGATAGTTAATTATAGAGATCAGAAAACTGAATTTGTTTTAGAGGCATTTAAAGTTCAGCATAGAGAGGATATCACTGATACTTATGGATTTAAAATTTTCCATAACGATTTCTCCATAGCTTACATTCCTGATATAAAAGTGTTAGATGAAAGAATTGTAAAGAAACTTAGCGATGTTGACATACTGTTTTTTGAGGGAACATTTTATTGGGATGATGAGTTGTGGCGGGTGAGTAAAATTAAAAGAACGTCTAAAGAGTTAGGCCATATTCCCATTGCTGAAAGTTTATCTATATTAAGTGAATTGAACATTAATATGAAGTATTATATTCACTTTAATCATACTAATCCTGTTTTAAGAGGTAGTAGTGATGAGAGAAAAAATGTTGAAGAGGCAGGGATTAAAGTTGTGAATGATGGTTTAGTTATTGATGTTTAATATTTTATTATGAATATTCTTTGAAAACGTCATCAAAGGCTTCTAATGCTTTATCAATTTGCTCCTGAGTTATTAAGAGTGGTGGTTCTATTCTGAGTGTGCAGCCATAAGCTCCCCCTGCTCCTATTAGGAATCCTTTTTCTCTCATTTTTTCTCTGATTTTCAGGGCTTCTTTTACTGCTGGAGTCTTTTTATTTCTATCTTTAACTAATTCTACTCCTATCATTAACCCTAGACCTCTGACTTCTCCTATTAATGCGTATTTTTTGGCAAGTTCATTTAATCCATCTATGAAGTATTTTCCAAGTTTTTCAACTTTTTCGCAGATGTTTTCTTCTAAGATTACATCTATTACTGCTGAAGCTGCTGCGCATGAAACTGCATTTGGACCCCATGTTGATGAATGGTTTCCTGGTTCGAAGGCATCTGCTATTTCTGCTTTAGCTCCAATAGCACCTAGAGGTAAGCCGCTAGTTAGTCCTTTAGCCATTGCAATAATGTCTGGTTCAACGTTGTATTTTTCTACTGCAAAAATTTTACCTGTCCTGGCAAATCCTGATTGAACCTCATCTACAATAAATAATCCATCATAGTTCCTAATTATCTCGATTGCTTTTTTGAAGTATTCCTTAGGTGGTACGATGATTCCTCCTTCACCTAATACTGGTTCTGCTAGGAATGCTCCGATATCTCGTGAAGTTTCAAATTTTATGACATCTTCCAGATACAATGCACAGTATACATCGCATTCAGGGTAGGTCATTTTGAATGGACATCTATAGCAGTAAGGGGCAGGGATAATTTTTACACCTGGAATAGCAGTTACAGTTGCCATCCCTAATTTGTATTTGCTTTGACCTGTGAGAGTTGTTGTCATATGGGTTCTACCATGGAAACTATATCTTAATGTTATGACATCAAGTCCTGTTCTACCTCTCATTTTCAGCATGTACTTTCTCATCAATTTAACTGACCCTTCAATTGCCTCAGCTCCGCTTACACAGAAGAATACCTTCTTATCACCTTGCATTGGAAGTATTTTTACTAGTTTTTCAGCAAGTATTGCTGAAGGAATGTTGTAATAATCATAAGATGAATGATGAATTTTCTGCGCCCATTCAACTATTGCCTTTACAACCTTAGGGTGACAATGACCTATATTTACTGCTGCATATCCAGCAAACAAATCAATATACTCTTTGCCTTCAAGATCCTTTACTAATGCTCCCTTTCCTTCAATAAAGATTACTGGTTGCCTATATTTTGGCATACAGGGGAACATTAGTTTCTTTTGGCTTTCAACAACTTCTTCTGTTTTTCTAAATTTGATTTCCATATTTTCACAACCAATTGATTATTTCAAAAGTTGTGTCTAATAATGTTTTGGAAATATATTGTGATGTTATTGTTTAACTTTGTATTTTTGCTCTATTACTCTGTCTATTGCATCAATGATTTTTACATACCCAGTACACCTGCATAAAATGCCTTCCAGTGCTTTCACTATTTCTTTTCTTGAGGGTTTTGGATTTTGGTTTAATAGTGAATATGCTGTTAGTATGAATGCAGATGTACAAAAACCGCATTGAACCGCACCTGCTTCGATAAATGCTTTTTGTATTTCATGTAATTCACCATTTTTCGATAAATATTCAATAGTTATTATCTCTCTTCCATCAACTTTTGGAGCTAATATCAAGCATGAATATACTGGCTTTCCATCCATTAAAACTGTACATGCTCCACATTCTCCTCTTTCACATCCTCTTTTCACACTTTTAATTCCAAGTTGTCTTCTTAACATATCTAGGAGTGTGGTGTTTGGTGAAGTATCAACTTCAACTTTTTCTCCATTTAGAGTGAATTTAATCTTCATGCTTTCTCCTCCAATATTAAACCAATCCTTCTCAGTGATTGAATTATTGAATCCCTTGTCAAGACTATTGCCATTTCTTTACGATATTTTGCTGATGCCCTTACATCCGATATTGGCTTAATTTCCTCTGTAACAATTTTGACTTTCTCTTCTATGATTTTTAAGTCAACTTTCTGCTTCTTTAATGCACTTTCAGTTTTATATGCTCTAATTGGTGTTGGCGCAATGGCGTTTAGAGCTATTCTCACGTCTTTGAAAACTCTATTTTTAACTGAAACTAACGTTGCAACACCAACTACTGATAGTGTGAAGGCGTTTCTTCTTCCTAGTTTTAAGAAGTTCATCCCTGTATTTTTCGGGGGCTTTGGTATTACTATCTCTGTTAAGATTTCATTTTTCTTTAGTTCAGTTTGTCTTGGTCCATGGAAGAATTTCTCTATTGGAACTATTCTTTTTCCTTGGATACTTTCCAGTTTTAGTTTTGCATTTAATATGAGTAGTGGAGGGGCTGTGTCTGCTGCTGGTGAAGCATTGCATAAGTTTCCTCCTATGGTAGCAATATTTCTAACATGCCATGATCCCATGCTTTCTATCGCTTCAGTTAAAGCTGGGATTTCTTCACGTAATGCTTTATTTTCGCAAATTTCTTGTAAGATTGTTGCTGCACCAATCTTTATTTCTTTTTCATTAATCTTGATATATTGTAGCTCATTGAGTGATGAGATGTCAATTATGCTCTCTACTTTTATTCTGCCTGTTTTTAAATCTACAACTAGGTCTGTTCCGCCTGCTATAAGTTTAAAGTTTTGGAGACTATTAATTAGTGCTAATGCTTCTTTCAATGTTCTAGGCTTATAGTAGTTAAGTTTAGGTATAATATAGAATGATGCCATTATTTCACCCTCCATCTAATGCTGGCCATACGTAAATTGTTACGTCTTTTGGAAATTCTAGTCTTAGTACTTCATCTACACTATAGTTTACTCCATTGATAATTAGGAAGTTGAAGGAATGGCCTTTACCTTTTTCATTAAAGAATATTTTCGTTATATTTTCACCATATGATTTGATGAGTTTTATTAATACTTCTTTTAAGTTCTTTGCTTCTACAGTGATTTCTTCTTTACCTACTAAGCCTCTTAAGGGCCCAAATAATAGTACTAATCTTACATTGGGCATGCTTATCTCCTCTCTTTGATTAGAAAGTATACCTTCTCTGAGTTTAATGGAAGTTCTCTTATTCTGATTTTTAGTGCGTGTGATACTGCATTGGCTATGGCAGCTGGTGTTGGTATTAATGCCATTTCTCCCACGCCTTTGGCTCCAAAGGGTCCATATTTGAATAAGTCTTGTACATATACTGGTTTCTCGATTATTGGGATGTCAAGTATTGTTGGTATAACATAGTCGGTTAAGTTTGGATTGATTATTTCTCCCTTATCGTTAAATTCTACTTTTTCCATTAAGGCGAGACCTAATCCTTGAATTATTCCTCCCTCTATTTGTCCTTCAACGGCAAGAGGATTAATTATTCTTCCTGCTGCGAGTGATGGCCACATTCTTACAACTTTGACTTTGCCTGTGTATGTGTCGACTTCTATTTCTGCGATGTTGACTATGTAGCTGAAGGCGGGATAAGCGTATCCTTGCCCTCTTTCATGATCGAAGCTTCCTTTTGGGAGGAAGAAGTATCCTGTTGCTGATAATTCAATACCCTTATTCCAAGCTTTTTCTATTAGTTCTTTCCATGTAATGCTTTTTTCTTCATTGCCCTTAACATAGATTTTTCCTTCTTTAAACACTATTTCTTCTGGTTTGCAGTTGAATATTTTTGCGGCAAAGTTGTTTAGTCTTTCACGTATTTTTGCTGCAGCAACGAGTATGCCTATTGCACCTATGCTTGTTCCTCTTGATGCATGGGTTGCTCCAGTATCTGGTGCATCTGTTGTTCCGAAGTGTATTGTAATGAAGTCTATTGGTACACCTAGTATTTCCGATACTATTTGTACATGAGATGTTGTCGGTGATCCTTGTCCTATTTCTGTTATTCCTGTGAAGACTTCTATGCTTCCATCTCTATCAATTTTTATTATGGCATTGGACCAGTCTGGTACTCCTCTACTTGTGCTTATTCCATGCCATGCGCAGGCTACACCTATTCCTCTGCGGATTCTTCCACTGTCTTTACTATAGATTCTTCGTTTTTCCTTCCAGTTTGATTTTTCAGCAACTAATTGTAATGCTTCCCCTATTCCTACAGAGTGGTTTAAGCGTTGGCTTGTTATGGTTAAGGATCCTGGTTTTAAAATGTTTTTTAATCTAAATTCTATTGGGTCTATGCCTAATTTATTGGCTAGTTCATCCATTTGTGCTTCGGCTGCAAATTGGATGTCTGGATTGCCGAAACCTCTAAACGAACCTTGATAAACCTTGTTTGTATAGACACAGTATCCGTCTATTTTTGCATTTGGGACTTCATAGGGTCCTGATGCATGCATTGTTGCTCTCCATAGGATGAAGGGTCCTCTATTTGCATAGGCTCCAGTGTCCATTATGATGTTTACGTCTATAGCTGTTAATTTTCCATTTTCATCTGCACCAGACTTATATCGTATTATGGCGGCTTCTCTTTTACACCTAGCCCTAAACGATTCTTCTCTAGAGTATATTAGGAGTGCTGGTCTACCAGTTTTATAAGCTACTAATGCTGCTTGAGCTGCTACTAATGGACCTGTATCATCTTTTCCTCCAAATCCTCCTCCAATGTATGGTTGTATTATTCTTATTTTTCCAGCAGGTA
>JANZKD010000037.1 GCA_025061245.1 Candidatus Culexmicrobium profundum | reverse complement strand
TGAGGAAGCTAGCTCAGCTTCAGAGGTTAATGATGAAGCGTAAGAAGAGTGAAGAGGAAGAGGTTAAGAAGTCTCCAGAGGAGATTTTAAATAAATGGCTTACAGGTAAGGCTAGAGAAGTTTTAAGCTATGCTAGAGAGCAGTTTCCCATGGTAGCTGATCAGATTGTGAAGGTTTTGGCGAGATTTATTGAGGAGGGTAAAGTTAAGGAGCCTATTAGTGGCTATGATCTTTATAGGCTCTTTTATGATTTGGGTTATCGTATACGTTTACCTATTAGGATTTATTATGAGAAGAAGGGTGAGAGGAAGCCTCTAAGTGAACTTTTTAAGGAAAAGTGATTGGTGGAAAAGCATATTTTAGTGTATTTAGCTATTGCTTTCTAGCCATGAATAGGTGGTGGAGTGTTTTTTGGTTTAGGGGGATTTTGCTTCTTTTAGAGAATTTTTCTTTTTCTATAGATCCCTCCTCTAGGATTGCTGAGGGTGATTTTATATTAATTAGTCATGCTCATGGTGATCATATATCTGGTTTTAAGTCTAGTAAGCCTAAATTGGCTTCTCATATAACAATTAAGTTGTATGAGGCTCAGACTGGTAGAAAGCTTATAGATGCTTTTCCTGCCTTTCTTTCTTCTCAAAGATTTACTGTTGGTGGATTGGATATTGAGGTTCATGATTCAGGGCATATTTTGGGTTCTTCTCAATTTTTATTTTTGAAGCATTCCTCCTCTCTGGTTTATACTGGTGATTTAAATTTGGAGGAGACTATTATAACTAAGCCTGCTAAGCCCATTGAATGTGATGAGCTTATAATTGATTCAACTTATGGTCATTGGGATTTGGTTTTCCCTAAGCGGGATGATGTTTATGCTGATATTGTTAACTGGGTTGAATCTTTATTGAGTTCTGGTCGTGCTCCTGTTTTTATTGCATATTCTATTGGTAAGGCTCAAGAGTTGATTGCTTTGCTTAATGAGTGGCTTGATGTTAAAGTTTTGATTGATGATAAGATTAGGAAGGTTAATAGAGTGTATGAGGCCTGTGGTTTTAAGTTTAATTGTGTAAATTTGTCTACTAAGGAGGGTTGGGAGGCTTTAAAGAGTAATTCTCTTCCAGCTGTCTTTTCTAGTCGAGAGTCTTTTAAGTTGGCTGAGAAGCATGGTTTTCTTAAGGCTATTGCAACAGGTTGGACTCTTATATATCCCTACCGGAATTTTCATGCATGTTTTCCTTTGAGTAATCATGCTGATTTTCCTCAGCTCATTAATTACATTGAGGAAGCTAAACCCAAAATTGTATACACTTTTGGTTATCATGCAAAGAGGTTTGCTAGGTGGATTAAGAGGAATATGGGGATTGAATCAGTTGCATTGGTGGATTAATCCTCAGTTGGGTAAGTTTTAATCATTGAGTCATTGCCGGGAGTTTTCTTCATCGGTCAATTTAATTTTAGTAGTTGTTTGATTTTAATTTCTCGCTTTCTGCTAATAATATAATATTTATGTATTTGTAGTGAGAGCTTAATTTGTGAGGGTTAGGTTTTGAGTGGTATTGTGAATAATTTGGCGGATTTATTTAAGTTTCTTGATGAGGGTTATTTTTTGGCGTTTAATGTTGATGATGGCAGTATTTTTATTGCTAAGCGGCATGCTGATGGTTTAGAGAAGCTTTTGGTTTTGAATAGTGCTCGAGAGTATATGCTTAAGAATTATAAGGGTAGGTTTATGCTTCTCATGGGTGTTGAACGTGAGGATTGGATGAGGGTTAAGGGTGTTAAGCGTGTTAAATTGAATTGTGAGGGGATTGTTTCCGTTATTGGTGAGGATCAGGGTGAGGGCTTGCCTGAAACTGCTGTTTCAGCTCTCGATATGATGCATAGGCAGAGTAGAAGGGTTCTCGATGTTTTTTGTGATATGGCTCTTAGAATTATAGATGTTTTGAGGGATAATCCTGATTGTGCTGTTAATGATATTGTTGATTCAACTGGTTATCCTATGACCATTGTCATTTTTCTTTTAGGTGTGCTTTCCACATTTAAGGGGAAAAGTTAGGTTTCCAGTAGCTTTAACCCTGTTTCTTCGTCTAGTTTTCTTTTTAGAGTTAGATTTTCTCCTTCAATTATTATTAGTTCTGCTGTTGGATCAATTATGCATCCTGGTAGTAGGTGTCCTCCATATGCTTCACCTTTATTGTTGGAGACTGTTATGTGGGCGTGTATTATTTTTTCTCCTTCTGATTCTGAGATGTTTCCTATGCATGAGAGTATTTCCAATGGTCCATCCATCTCCACTTTTTTGTATCTTTTTTCTTCATAGAATCCGAAGACTACCTTTGATAGTGCTCCTATTACGGCTAAGAATCCTCCATTAACTCTAGTGCTTTCAGCAACTCTCTTTATTTCTTCTAGTAGGTCTTTACCTTTAGTTAATCTTTCAATAATTATTCTCCCAGTTTTCGCTTCAATAACCATTTTTTCACCTCTATTTTTCATTGATTTCAACTAGATTTAATTGTTCCTAGTTATGATTTTTCTATTAGTGGGAATATTTCTTCTTCAACAAAATTGAAGAATGTATATTCATCTATTCTACTGAATACTGTTACAACGCAGTTCCTTGTTATTCCAACTATATATCCATGTTTCTTTGATGTTGCTACTATATACCATATGTTTCCATGGGATAGATATTCGCTGTATAGCATTGTGTTTCTTAAGTCAGGTCCATAGAGGCTTAGTTTATCTATGTTTGGTATGTCGACGTTGTCGAAGAATATTACCTTTGTGCCTTCAGGGTTTGCTTCATGGTATAGGCGTAGGGTTTCTGGAGTTATTTTTGCTTCAACTATTCCTCCTATTGTTATGAATATTATTTTGCTTAGTTCATTTGCAACATAGTTGGCCCAGTTTTTCTTTCCAATTATGGTTAGTAGGATTTCATTTTCTTTTAGGGTGAAGGTGAAGGGGGCTTCAAGTGTTTTTATTACTGGAATTCTTTCTCCTCTTCTAGATATTCTTATAACTATGTCCTTTGAGTAGAGTCCCCTGAGCTTATTCCCCGCTAAGTCTAGGTTAACTATTTCTGTGAATAATGTGAATTTCTGTGAGTCTTCCTCTACGCTTTCTTCTACTCGATAGTCTAACAGTTTTGTGGCTATGACTCTTAGGGGTATTGTTTCTCTGAGTTTAAAGATTTTTCCAGCTATAACCATTATTTTCACCTTACTATACTATCATATTATAATTTATGTGTGATTCAAATTTTTATGTGTGTATATACTAGTTTATGTTGAGGGGTTTAATTAGTGCTAATACGTGAAGTGATACTAGAGAACTTTATGTCATATGAGTATGGTCGAATTTACCTTAAGCCTGGCTTAAATTTGATTTGTGGACCTAATGGTGCTGGTAAGTCTTCTATTTTGCTTGGAATTTCAGTTGCTTTAGGTCAAGCTTATACTGAGAGGGGGAGAAGGCTTAGTGATTTGATTAGGTGGGGTGAGAAGTTAGCTAGAGTTACCATTGTTATTGATAATTCTCCCAGGGGTAGGAGGAGGCCGTATCCTAAAATTCATTCTAATACCATTAAGATTTCAAGGTATTTGCGTTCAGATGGTTCTTATTGGTTTGAGGTTAATGGTAGGGTTAAAACTAAGAGTGAGGTTCAAAATATCCTTGTTTCTTTAGGTTTTAATCCTGATAACATGTTGATTATAATGCATCAAAATATGGTTGAGGAGTTTGCTGTTGTTTCTCCTAAGGAGAAGCTGAGGATTTTTGAGGATGCTATAGGTTTATCGGGTTATAGGGCTAGGATTAGGGAGATTAAAGATCGATTGAATAAGCTTTTGAAGGAGGAGGCGAATGTTCAGAGGTTACTTGAGAGGGCGAAGACTACCTTAGATTTTTGGAGAGGTGAGTATGAGAAGCTTGCATTGAAAAGGAGGCTTGAAAGGGAGCTGAATGAGCTTAAATTAGAGTTAGCTTGGGCTAGAGTTTATAGGAAGGAGACCTCGATAAGGAGTATTGAGGATAAAATTAGGAAGTTGAATGATAAAATATCTTCTATGCGAAGTAGAATTGAGAAAATTGATTATGATTCTTTGAATCTGAAGGATGAGCTGTCCAGTCTTCTTAGAAGGCGTAAGTCTATATTGCATAATTTAATTGAGGTTAGCCGTGAAGTTGGTAGAATGGAGTTAATAGATAAATTGGCTGAGAAGATTGGTAGAAGTGAAGTTGAGAAACTGTTTGGTGTTTTTTCCATAGGAGATTTGAGTGATGCTTTAGATAGGTTGACTAAAGTTCAATTGGAATTGGATGAAGTTGATGGTACTATTAATCGGTTGACTGAGAGGTATATTGAAAATAGGGTTCAGGGAGCATTGCTTCAATTTAAATTGGATATGGCTAAGTCTGAATTGAGAGGTTTAGAGAGGGGTTTAGCTAAGGAGTTTGAAGAGTTAGATGAATTGAAGCGTGAAGCTGAGGCTTTAGGTTTACCTCCTAAAGTTGTTAGAGATCCCGCTGAATTGTTGGATAGAGTTAGGGCGGTTGAGCTTCGTTTGGAGTATATTGGTGATGTTTCAGATGATGTTGAGAAGATGTATTTGACTTATTCGAGGACATTTGAAGAATTGTCTGAGAAGATTAATGTTCTTGAGAGGAATAGGGAGCTTTTGCTTAGGGAGCTTGATGATAGGGTTAGGGTTTGGAGGAAGGCGATTAGTGATGTTTTGAGTAAAGTGAATGTTATTTATGGACGAATTTTAAGTCAGATTGGAGCGACTGGATATGTTAGGTTAACGAATTTAGAGGATGTTGAGGAGGCTGGTTTGGAGATTTTAATTGGATTTAGAGGTATTACTCCAGTTGTTTTGGATGGTTATTCTCAGAGTGGTGGGGAGAGAACTACTGCTGTTATGGCTTTTCTATTGGCTACTCAGAATTTTATAAAGTCGCCTTTTAGGGCTGTTGATGAATTTGATATTCATATGGATCCAAGGAATAGGGAGGTTATTTCAAGGCTACTTATTTCATCTTTTGCTGAGGATAGTAATGTGCAGTGTATTGCTATTACTCCAAGTCCCATTATTCCTGAGGTTAAGAATGTTAATGTGATTGTTGTTCAGAATGTTGGTGGTAAGTCTATTGTTAGGAGTGTTGCATGATGGGTAGGCGTAGAAAAGTGAATGTTGCTGAGCGTATAATTAAGGCTTGTGAATATGTTATAAGGCGTGGTTCAAATCCCTTTGAAGTTGATGTTCCAGAGCTTTTATCCTCATTAGATGAATATTTGAGGAATTTCTCTTCTATTAGTGATTTGGTTTTGGATTTAAATGCTATTGAAAAGATTTCTCAGATTGTTGAGTTGCAGGGTGATTGGGTTAAGAGTAGGTCTTCAAAGCTTTATTTTGACCCCATGATTATTGAATGGAAAATTAAGTCTCTTAGCTTGAAGAAGCTTGCTTCTATACTTATTCATTCATGGTATCCCATTGCTTCACTGAAGATCTTGTCTCCCAGTGCTTTGGAGGCTGCAATTAAGTATTGGGTTGAACTTCCTCCATTGAAGGGTAGGTGGGGTTATCTTCCTCCTCCAGTTTATGGAATGGAGCTTACATCAATTGAGGATCTTATTAAAAATAAATTGGCTCTTGAAGGTTCATTTAACGATATGATTGAGGAATTTTGGAGGAGAGTTCTAAGGTTTTCTAAGGGTAGACCTATCCCTTATTGGGATTTTGTTAAGGATGATAGTTATGAGACTTCTCTTTTGAAGGCTTTTATGATTAGCTTTCTAGCTTCATATGGATACGTTACATTGGAGTTTGATCCGAAAATTAGAGACTATCTTATAATCCCCATGGATAGACCTAGGCGGATTGAGGGTGGTTCGTCTATTGCTATTTCTTTTTCATATGATGATTGGATTAAGAGGGTGGGTGGAGATGAATAGGAGGAAGGTTGATTATTTAGTTAAGGTTAAGAGAGCTGCACAATTACTTTTACTTCAAAGACATTTGAAGCCTGGTGTTAAGGGTTGGGAGCTTAAGCGAGCTCTGGGAAGGAAGTATTTGGATGTAATTAAGATTTTAGATGAAGAGTTGGCTAAGTTTGGTTTGAAGGTTAAGATTGTTTTTAGGGATGATGTTGATTTGAATAATGTTTCGAGGGAGGATTATGATAGGGCTTTGTTTGTTGTGACTTTGAGGGAGCCTACTAAGACTACTGATATTTTGACTGTTGGTTGGAGAATTGATGATGTTGGGGCTCTTGCAGCTGCATTGGCTTATGTTAATTCTAGGGGTGGTTTTACTAGGAGGAGGGAGCTTGAAGATCTTTTAGCTGAAAAGCTTCCTCGTTGGAGAGTTGATTCATTGATTGATAAATTTATTAGATATGGTTATTTGAGGGAGGATGGCGGTGTAATAAAAATTGGGTGGAGGGCTAAGGCTGAAATTGATTTTAACATGCTTTCAATGTTGCTGCTAACCTCTCCTACAGAGGCTTCTGGTGAAAAATAATTTTAGCTGAGTTCTTCACTTTCACTTTCTTGAGTTTCCTCTTCCTCCTTGTAGACTAGTTTTTCAATGTCCTCTGCTATTTTCCTTAGTATTGGTGTTTCTTCTTGTTGCCATGCATACTGTGAGATTAGCTCCTTTATTTTTACGGGATTTTTTACTCCGAATAATGTGTATGCACTTCTTCCTCTAGGTACAACTACTGTTTTTCCACCTATTACTCCTCCGCCTATCTCTACTCCTTTAATTTTAGTTGTTGTTCCTATTCCTGCTGCAGCTATATCTTCTCCTAGTCCCATATCTGTAGCTGTTATTGGTATTATGGTGCCTACATTGAATATTCTTCCAATAATTCCTTTTGAAACTATTAGCTCGTTAAGTTTACTGTAGCTGAATTCTCTCTGCTTTTGTGTTATGAATTTTAGTTCAGTGATTATTCTTTGGTTCGTTATGTAGTATGTGTGTCCTTTACGGTACATTTCAACTAGTGATAATCCTATTAAGCCAATTATTATGGCTGGTGCTTGCTCTGGGATTTGAAGTTTTATTTTGAATATTGCCCCTAATATTACTGTTATTAAGCTTAGAATGAACCATTTCCACACTGCTTTTATAAGTGCTATTACTAGGAAGGGTAAAATTATGCTTAACCCCCAGATTGTTAATGTCAAGTAGTCTTTAATTTGAGGTATCCATCCTACTATTGGTAGTTTTAAAAGCCAGTTGGTAATATCTTGATAATATATGTAGAATAATATGTTTATGATTATTAGGTATAAGAATATGCTGTATAGGTCGGTGAATGCAATTGGATGAGGTTTTAATTGTTTCACTATTTTTTCATCTCGTCTCAATTCTATTGGCATTCCCTTTCTCTCCATAGCCTATTTGACATAATGTAATCATAAATTTTTATATTCATCTGTATCGTTATCTCTTTAGTTCAGTCAGATCCAAGAATGGAGGGTCGACTGTGTTAGTTAAAAAACCTTGGCATTCAATGACTATTGAGGAAGTCTTTAAGGAGCTTAACTCCTCTATTGATGGTTTGAGTAGTAGTGAGGCTAAAGCTAGACTTGAGAAGTATGGTTTTAATGAGTTAGTTGAGAGGCGTAGAATTTCTCCCTTCCAGATCTTTATTGGTCAATTTAAGAATTTTCTGGTAGGATTACTTATTGTATCTGCCATTGTTTCAGCTATTATTGGTGAGCATGTAGATTCAATTGCAATAGTGGCTATTATAATTTTAAATGCAATTTTAGGTTTTGTTCAAGAGTATAGGGCTGAGAAGGCCCTTGAGGCATTAAAGAAGCTTGCTGCACCTAGAGCTAGAATTAGGCGTGATGGTCATGAATTTTTTGTTCCAGCTAAGGAGGTTGTTCCTGGGGATATCCTAATTCTCGAGTTGGGTGATAGAGTTCCAGCTGACGCTAGACTTGTTAAGTGTACGAATTTTGAAGTGGATGAAGCTATGCTTACTGGTGAATCTATTCCAGTTAGAAAGAATTCGGATATTGTTTTGCCTGAAGACACTCCTGTGGCTGATAGGAAGAATATGGTGTTTATGGGTACTCTTGTGACTATGGGTTATGGTGAGGCAATCGTAGTTTCCACTGGAATGAACACTGAGATGGGTAAGATTGCAGAGATGGTTCAAGAGGTTGAGGAGGAAGAGACGCCGCTTATGAGGCGATTGAATAGATTTGGTAAGAGAATGGGTATACTGATAATATTTCTATGTATTCTTACATTTATTTTAGGAGAGCTTAGAGATATTGATCCGTTTTTAATGTTTATGACCGCTGTTGGCTTAGCTGTTTCAGCAGTACCTGAGGGTCTTCCAGCTGTTGTTACTATTACTCTTGCCTTGGGAGTTAAGGATATGGCTAAGAGAAATGCAATAGTAAGGAGGCTTGCATCGGTTGAAACGCTGGGTTGTACTACTGTTATATGTGCTGATAAAACTGGTACAATGACTAAGAATGAAATGACTGTGAGGAAAATCTATGTTAATCAAAAGCTTATTGAAGTGACTGGGACTGGATATGATGTTGAGGGTGAGTTTCTATATAATGGACAGAGAATTAATCCTCTAGAAGATAAGCACCTTGAGATGTTGCTTAAAATTGGTGTCCTATGTAGTCATGCTGAGTTAATTCAAGAGAATGGTCAGTGGACGATTCTTGGTGATCCAACTGAAGGGGCGCTTGTCGTCTTGGGTGCTAAGGCTGGGATATGGAAGCATGAGGCACTTAAAAAGTATCCTAAGAAGCATGAAATACCCTTTGAGTCTAGTAGGAAGAGAATGACTACTGTTCATGCTGTTGATGGCAAATTAATGGCTTATGTTAAGGGTGCACCAGAAGTTTTACTTGAACGTTCATCCCATATTTATGAGAATGATAATATTAGACCAATAACTGATGTGGATAAAGAGAGAATATTGAAAGTTTTCAATGAGATGGCTGAGAATGCATTGAGAGTTTTAGGTATGGCTTTCAAAGAGCTACCAGCAAACTTTCATCTTATGGATCCAGATCAAGTTGAAACCAATCTAGTCTTTGTAGGTATTGCTGGTATGATTGATCCTCCAAGGGATGAGGTTAAGGATGCTATTAAGCAGTGTAGGAGGGCTGGAATCAAAGTTAAAATGATAACTGGTGATCATAAGTTAACTGCTATTGCAATCGGCAAGGAAATAGGGTTAGTTGAAGGCGATGATTTCATGGTTTTAACTGGTGCTGAATTAGATAAGATGAGTGATGAGGAGCTGGTTAAAATTGTTGATAAGGTACCTATTTTTGCTAGGGTTTCACCTGTACATAAGGTTAGAATTGTTAAGGCTCTAAAGAAGATTGGTCATATTGTTGCGATGACTGGTGATGGAGTTAATGATGCTCCTGCACTTAAGCTTGCTGATATTGGTGTAGCGATGGGGATAAAGGGAACTGATGTAACTAAAGAGGCCTCCGACATGATTTTAGCTGATGACAATTTTGCAACAATAGTTAGAGCTGTTAGGGATGGAAGAGCTATTTACGATAATATTAGGAAGTTTGTAAGATATCTATTAGCATGTAATTTCGATGAGATAGCTGTTATAACTACATGTGTTTTAGCTGGATTGGAGCCAGCATTACTGCCGCTACAAATTTTATGGTTGAATCTAGTTACTGATGGTGGGCCAGCTGTGGCTCTAGGTTTTGATCCTCCTGATGAGGATGTTATGGAGAGACCGCCTAGGGATCCGGATGAAAGTATTCTAAGTAATATGGAACTATTTATAATGACTTCATCGATATTTCAGTATCTCGGTACCATGGCTGCCTATTTACTCGGTCTTTATATGTTGAAGGATAGTGTTGCTGAGGCTAGAACACTGGCTTTTGTACAGGCAGTTTTATTCGAACTTTTCGTTGTATTTAACTGTAGGTCGGAGAAGCATTCAATATATAAGCTTGGTTTCATGTCTAATAAGGTTCTACTGGTAGCGGATTTAGCTGGAATACTGTTAACTCTTGCATTGGTGTATGCGCCTCCATTGCAGTTAATCTTTGAAACTGTTGAGTTAACTGTTTATGACTGGATTTTATGCATAGGGTTGGCTAGTGGTGGATGGCTGGTGTTGCCTGAAATATTTATGCGGCCATTACCTTTCTTGAGTAAGAAGAGTAGGAGGAGAGTTATAGAGAGTTAACTTCTATTATTTAACTGTATTTTATTACTTTTTATTAGCTTGAATACCACTGAGTCAGCCCAGTAATATACTTCTGAGGCATGGTCTACTGCTATTCTTGCTTCCTCCTCCTTTAGGATGTTTTTAGGCTTTAAGTCTAATGTTCCTTTTTCAACTAGCCTTATTAGGTATGGGTTAAGCCATATTCTTTCAATTAGTAGTGCTCTTGCAATTCTTCTTCTTTCAAGCCTAATTATTCCATTCATTTTCTCTATTATTTTATCTGATGTTTTGATGATGTCTTCATTGTTAAATAGATATTTTGATGTTTTTCTAACTGTTTCCATTGATGCCTTTATGCATTTTATGGCTTTTCTTATGGCTTCATCGTTTTGATGTTTTCTTAGGGCTTCCCATGCTTCGAATAATGTTTGATATGCTTCTCTAATTTTTATTTCAATTTCTCTCTTCAATTTAATCCTCTCTCAGCTAAAGTTATTTACTTGGAATAATAATATAATAATGCCGATGATGATGAAGAGACAAACGGAATGAATGAAGATACGACGGTCTCCTGAGGTTGTTATATTACGAATTTCTCTCTTTCAATTCGTCTATTTTCTATTCCGAGATCGCTTACTTTAAACCACTTTTCTCCAAATAGTTCAGCTTCCTTTTCTCCATAGTATAGTGCTGCTGCTATTCTTCCAATTGCATCTGCTTTCATTATTCCACTGCCGCTTGCGGCTCCAACTATTATTAGGCTGTTTACTTCGAATATTACTGGTTGTTGGTCTAGGGTGTTTATTGCATATTGTCCGGCCCATGCATTGATAGGATATTTTCCTTGAAATTGGGGTAGATAGAGTGATAATACTGGATAGATTCCATATCTATAGTAGTTTTCTTCTGGTTGAGGGTCTTCTTCAAGTTTATAGGCTCTATTAAAGTCGTCTGCATATCCAATCCAGAAGGATTGTTCTTCTAAATCTGGTTTAACGAAGATTCTTGGTTTTGGAAGTATAGTGAATGGCATGCAGTTATACTTGTTAAATCCAGTTGTTTTCAGTAGTTGTAGTAGTTTGTTTTCATCTGCCTTGATTACAAATATCTGGCGTTTTTTGGGTTTTGAATGTGAGTCTATGCCGATGGGGTCTAAAAGTTTACTTGACCATACGCCTGCTGCAATTATTATTTTATCAGCTTCAATTATTCCTCTATTTGTTTCTACTCCAGTTACAGTTGATTCTTGCCAGAAGTATGGTTCTCCTGGTATTTCGAGGGTTTTTCTTGGTTTTACTATTAGTCTTTTAGCTTCAATTCCATATCTTATCTCTCCATTGATTCGTCTAAATTCACTTTCATAGAATGCAACTAATTTTTCAACGTCAATTTTACCCGCCTTGGGTACGAAGAGTCCAATGTCAATGTTGCTTAGATTCATTATTTTTCCTTCATTAGTTTCAGCTGCATTGACGTTGATTTTCATTTTTTCTTTTAATTCATTTTTATCATAAACTATGAATTTTCCTCCATGCTTTTCCATTTCTTTTAATATTTTCTCTGTCTTCTTGAAGTCTTCTTCATTGAACAGCCATAGGTATCCTATCCATTTCATTCCTAAATCTATGCCTTTTTCTTCAACATGTCTATAAAATTCGATTGATGAATCTGCAAGGTAAAAGTTAGTTTTGGAGTAGAAGAAGCTTCTGAACATTCCTCCACTTTTTGCAGTGTTACCTTGTCCTGGACCATTTAATTTATCTATAATTAGAATTTTTTTCTCAGGTTTTCTTTTTTTGATGTGATAGGCTGTTGTTAATCCTAAAATTCCAGCACCAATAACGAGAACATCATAATGTGGCGAACTAAACCCCCTCCTAGTATGATTGTTTCAAGTCAAATATAATGTTTTTGAATTATTTCAATTTTTTCGGTCTAATTTTTATGTCTTTCTTAATTTAGATTATTTGCGTTTTCTTCTTCTCCAAGTTCTTCTTCTCTTTATTTTTGGTTGTGTGAGGTTTATGCTCTCTCTTATTACTGGTGCTATTTCTTCAGCTATTTTTGCTTCATATTTCTTTAATAGGTCATATTTTTCAAGGAAATAATTCTTGGCTTTTTCTACCACTTCTCTCATTCTCTTTTTTCCATATGCGATTTCTAGGAACATTTTTTCCATGAATCCTCTAACTTCAGGTTTGACTAGGTCTTCCACGTTTTCATATAATGCTTCTATGAGTTTTTTCCCAAGTGGTGTTGGTATGCATCTTTTCTTTTCCACGTACATGTATCCGCGCTTTATGTTGGTGAATATGTGATCTTGTTTTGTTGCATCGGTTCCAATACCATATTTATCCATTAATTTTAGTAGTTCTGATTCTGATATGAATGGGGGTGGCTTGGTTTCTCCTTCTTTTAGCAATATTTCTATAACTCTTATCTTCTCACCTTTCTCTAGTTCGGGTAGATATTCTTCTTGCGGTTTTTCATATGGATATATTTCGAGGTAGTTTTCTTCTCTTACTAATTGTTTTCTTAAAATGAATTTTTCACCTTTTATGTCTAGGTCTAGACGTCTAGTTTCAATTATTGCTGGTTTACTAAATGTGGCTAGGAAATGTCTTACAATTAGGTCGTATAACCTCCATGCTCGTCTACCCATTTTACTTATTATTTCCCCCGGACTCGCTGATTTGGTTGGATGTATTGGTGGATGTGCCTTGTCATCTTTGGTTCCTCTGGTTGCTTGAAGCTTTCCTTCGCTTAAGAGTTTTTTAACATATTTTCCATATTGGGGATTTCCCATAAGCATTTTTACTCTGCTTGTAATGTTTAGGGTGGGGCTGTAAATTTCAGTTTCAGTTCTTGGATAGCTGATGTATCCTCGCCTGTAGAGTTCTTCAGCAATATCTAGGGCGTTTTTAGGTCTTATGTTTAGAAATTTGCTTGCCCTACTTTCCATTTCAACCGTTGTTAATGGTATTGGCGTTTTCTTCTTTTTGGCGGTGATTTTGAAGTTTTTTACTATTGCTTCCTTTGCATCTTTTATTTTTGAGTAGATTTCCTTGGCTTGTTTTGCATCTCTTATTTGACCTTTAACATATTCTGCCTCATATATTGCCCCGTGAATTTCAACTTTTGCTGCTATGGTATAAAATTTTTCAGGTTTGAATTTCTCTCTTTCCCATGCTCTTTGAACAACTAGGAATAACGTTGGACTCTGACATGGACCGTAGCTTA